>NZ_JAPEHY010000029.1:0-69041 GCF_028823715.1 Shewanella sp. K8 | reverse complement strand
TCTCCAACCGTTTTCATTTCCAGTCCACGCTAATCTGCGATGAACCTTTTTTTATCTGCAGCTTTTTTGCAGATGACCAGTGGCTGGATATCCCTAAGCCTCTAGCCTATCTTGCCGCAAGTTTGGCCGCATCCTTGAACAGGGTAAAAAAGTTGTCTGTGGTGTACTGGGCCAACTCTTCAAAGGACTCACCTCTGAGCTCGGCAACAAACTCGGCGACATCACGAACAAAGGCCGGCTGATTCTCTTTTCCCCGATGAGGCACGGGTGCCAGATAAGGCGAATCGGTTTCGACCAGCAACCTGTCTTTGGGGATTTTACGGATAACACTTCTTAGCTCAGCGGCATTTTTAAAGCTGACGATACCAGAAACCGAAATATAAAAGCCCAGATCCATCGCCGCCTTGGCCATTTCCCAGTTCTCGGTAAAGCAGTGCAGTACCCCGCCGCACTGTTCGGCGCCACCGTTCTTCAGTATGGCTATGGTGTCTTCTCTGGCATCCCGGGTGTGAACAATTAAAGGCTTGGCCACTTCTCTGGCCAGTGCCACTTGTTGCTCAAAGCATTGTTGCTGCAAGGCCTTGGTATCATCGGCATAGAAATAATCCAGCCCAGTCTCGCCAATGGCCACAACTTTCGGGTCGGCGGCATAACGCTTGAGTTCATTGAGATCCAATCCCTCTTTTACATCCAAAGGATGCACCCCGGAAGACAGGAACACCTGCTCAAACCCGGCGACTTTGGCCTTCATCTCGGCAAAACCTTTTTGCCGGACATTGACACAAAGAAAATAGTCTACCCCCCGAGCCTTGGCGGCATCGAGCAACTGACTGAGGCTTTCGGGATCCGGCGCGGCTTTGAGGCGATCGAGATGGCAATGGGAATCAACTAACACTTGGAAATCCACCCACAATTGAAAAGGACGGCAAGGATAGCGCCCTACATAGTGCAGGTCAAATCACCCGAGGCCAGCTCTCTGGAGAGGAGTTTTTCGATATGATGCTTGTGGGATTCGGGATCCGAGAGAATTTTAACCCCTATACCGGCCGGGCGTCCTCCGGAAGCACCGAGCGGGTTGATCCACACCACGACCCCCTGAAACTCATTGACATGAGTCGAGCCCGGCAAACGATAACCTATCTGGATCTCCTGACCGAGGAAATGTCCCTCGGTAGTTGCCACAAACAGGCCCGCTGGCTGAATAAAAGGCATGTAAGCACGATACAACTGGTGCAGGGTGTCAAAATTCACTGTCAGATCGACCATAGGATACTTTTTAAGTTTTCAGTCTCTTATATTCTAAGACATAATTCTGGCAAAGCGCCAAGTAGTTGACACTCGGCATCTGGCTCAGACGATTACAGGTATCCATCACCTTGGCAGCCAGGGTCGCTATTTGCGCCCGCAGCAAGGGGTCCTCCCCTTCGGTGGTTAACAGCTCTCTATGTAACACCAAGTATAAAACTCTAAGTACATCAGAGATTTGTTCTTCACCTACTGTTAACAAACTAGCACACAGATGGCCCGTTAACAAACTGGCGCGCCAATCGCGGCGATAATCCAATAAGGTCTGGTATCTGTCAGACTGCAAAACCTCTGCCAACTTTAGTGGCCCGCCGACGACGGGCAAACACCAGGTAACATCGGCCGGCAGCGGCAATTGCTGCGCCAGCCAGGACTGAATGGCACTATTGTCCGGCAGTTTTACCTGCACTCTCTGACAACGACTGGATATGGTCGGCAGCAGCCCGGCGGTGCTGTCGGTCTGTAGAATAATCAGCGTCCCCTGCCCCGGCTCTTCCAGGGTTTTCAGCAGGGCATTGGCCGCAGCTTGATTGAGGCGCTCACTTTGGGCGATAAGCGCCACACGCCGCCCACCTTGCTGGGCCGTGGAGGTGAGGTCCTGACAAAGCGCCCGCACCTGATCCACTTTTATCTGTTTACCATCGGCTTCGAGAAGATGAAAATCGGGATGGTTACCGGCGAGCACCAGCTGGCAGCTCTTGCAATGACCGCACTCTCCCCGAGCTGTGGGTTCGCTGCACAGGGCCGCCGCGGCTATCTCTTCGGCTAGCCTCATGCCGCCATAGCCTTGGGAAAGTCCCAGCAGCAACGCATGAGGCATCTGAGCCGAGTGCAGTTGCTGCATAAAACGGGCTTTGGCGTCACTCAACCAGGGCATGTCCATCTTCATCACTCCTTATGCCGCGTGCTTACCAATCTTTGGTTTGCAACACAGCCAGAATATCTTTATGCACTTCGGCCATGCTCTGACTGGCGTCGATAACCGCTATGCTGTCGTCCTGTTGTGCCAGACTCAGATAGGTGGTACGGGTGCGTTCAAAGAATGCCAGTTCCTGCTGCTCGATTCGATCCAGCTCACCACGGTTGGCGGCGCGGGTTAGCCCAAGGCTTGGCTCTATATCAAGATACAGGGTCAAGTCTGGTTTAAAGTCCCCAAGGGTGGCGGCGCTGACCGCGCTGACTAATGGCATCAACCCCCGACCACCGCCCTGATAAGCCAGGGACGACAGGTTGTGTCTGTCGCCGAGCACCCAACTGCCCTCGGCCAGCGCCGGCTTGATCACTCGGGCCACCAGTTGCGCCCTGGCGGCATACAGCAGCAGGCATTCAGATTCGTCACATAGAGGGTCGCTTGCATCGGCCACCTTCACCAAGTCGCGGATCTTCTCCGCCAACGGGGTGCCACCCGGCTCACGGGTACAGACAGGTGCCCTGCCGGTATGTTTTTCGATAAAGTCTCGCACCAATGCGATGGCACTGGACTTACCGGCGCCTTCCAGGCCCTCGATAACGATAAATTTTGCAGTGGCTTTTTGTGGCATTATCTCTTTCTCTGATACTGGTTCACGGCGCGGTTATGTTCGGCCAGTGTACGGGAAAATACATGACTGCCGTCATTGCGGGAAACGAAGTAGAGATACTCCACGGCTTCCGGGTGTGCGGCCGCCAGCAAGGCTTCCCGCCCGGGCGCGGCAATAGGTGTCGGCGGCAGTCCAAAAATACGGTAGGTGTTGAATGGCGTTTCTTCGCGCAGATCTTTACGGGTGATATTGCCATCAAAGCGCTCACCCATGCCGTAAATGACTGTGGGATCTGTCTGCAAGCGCATGCGTTTTTTCAAGCGATTGACAAATACGGCCGCTATCTTGCCGCGCTCCTCTGCCAGGCCGGTTTCCTTTTCTATGATGGAGGCCAGGATCAAGAGTTCATAAGGACTCTTGAGCGGAATGCTCTGGTCCCGCTGCTGCCAGATACTCTCCAGTTGTTGCTGCATCTTGATAAAGCTTTGGGTCAACAACGTATTGAGCTCAGTGCCGGCACGATACTGATAGGTATCCGGGAAAAACTTGCCTTCAGGCAAGCCGCTGCTATCCCCTTGGGCTTCGAGCACATCGATAAACGGCTTGTCGCTGACCTTGAGATGCGCCAAGGTCTGCAGATACGCTTGCCACTCGCGAATAGTCTTGCCCTCTACCAGCGTCAGGGTGAATGTCTTCTCGTCACCGGCCACCAGCCGCTCCAGCAAAGACACAGGTGTGTCGCCGGGTTCAATCTGGTAGAGACCGCTGCGAATAGCAGTCATCTGCGGGTAAAGCTTACCCCAGAGCTTCCAGTGCCAGTCAAACTCCAACAGCTGCTGATTTTGCAGCTCTTGCCCCAACTGGTAAAAGGAGGTGCCTCGTTTCAGCAACAGCTCTCTGGGTTCATCCAGTTTCAGCTTGGTGGCCGCAAAGCGGTTGAGTTCGTTGTAACCCCAAAAACCGACGCCCAGCGCCAGAGTCATCAGGGTAAATACAAAGGCCAGGGCCGCAACTAAGCATTTTTTCATAATTGGATAGCAAGTGCCTTGCGAAGAGGTGTGCTGCCGGGCCAGAGTTCAAAGCTGCGCTGATCCACAGCAATAACATCGACCAAACCCAACAGGCTGTTACTGATAAAGAGGTGCCGCGCCCGTTGCAGCATCTCTGTTTTGATAGGGCACAGCTGCACGTCAATGCCCTGGTCGAGCAAGGCCACGATCAACTGCTGTCGCATCACTCCGGAGACACCGCAGTAATTCATGGCCGGTGAATACGCCGTCAGTTTACCTTGTTCATTAGGTAATAGCAGAAACAGATTGGCCATCGAGGTCTCGAGCAGTAAATCGTCGCAATCCAGTACCAACCAATCATCAAAGCCTTCAGGCAATGGCTGCGCCTTGATAAGCACCTGTTCCAGACGGTTGAGATGTTTAATACCGGCAAGCCTAGGCTGTTTGCCAAGCCGGATGGCCGAGGTCTTGAGGGCAATCCCTTTTTGCTGCCAATCTGGGTAATGCGCCGGCAATGGCGCCAGGCTGATGACTTCGGTGATTAAAGCGTCTGCCGGCGGCGTATAACCACGGCCGCCCTCTCCCCGGGTGAGCTGCAACTTAAGGCAGCTATGGGGATTGGCGACGGCGATGCGCTTGAGGCTTAAGTGCAAGGCATCCGATGCCTGCCAGACAAAACCCAAGCGCAGCGCTCCCTGAGTCAAGCGGGCAAGATGCTCGGTCAGAAAGGCTATCTGTCCCTTACCATCCACCGCCATGGTTGCAAACAGGCCATCACCATAGGTAAAGCCCCGATCGCGAACGCAGACGCTATCCTGCTCTTTGCACTGAACCCAGACGCCTGTCATGCGCAGCCCAGGGCTCAGTCCTGGCTGATCCGACTGGCGACCGCGTCCTGCTGATCGCGATACTTGGCATTCTTGCGGGTGTTGTAGGGTCTGGCCACAGGGCGGGCCAGACGCTCAAAGTTCAGTGCCCCTATGGTCATCATGGGACGAAGTGCCAGCGGTAATTTACCACTGTTGTAAAACTCGAGCACAATCCGCCCCTGCCAGCCCGGATCGATACGATGCGCGGTCACGTGCACCATCAAGCCCAGACGTGCCAGTGATGAGCGGCCATCGAGCCAGCCGACTATGTCGGAAGGCAGATGAACACTCTCATAGGTCACCGCCAGCGCCAGCTCGCCCGGATGCAGAAAGAAGGCTTCGCCATCGGCAATATCAATCTGCTCGCTCATCACTCTATCCAGTGCAGCCTGCACTTCGGCCTTGGGGCCACTGAGATCTATATAAGGCGCAGTGTGATCCTTGAACACCCGAAACTGGTGACCCAGACGCACATCAACACTCACGCCACTGATGGCCTCTATGCCGGGACGGGGATCTATGACTATGCTGCCCTCGTCCAGACATTGTTCAATTTCGATATCAGTTAATCGCATCTCGCCTTCTAGCTCCCTGGATACTTGTAGTTATTTCGCCAGCAAATGCTGGATTCTGGCCTTGAGAATATCGGTGGCAATCCGGTTCTTGCCGCCCCTTGGCACTATGATGTCGGCATACTGCTTTGAGGGTTCGATAAACTGCAGAAACATGGGTCTTACCGTTTTCTGATACTGGCTGATAACAGATTCCATGGTGCGGCCACGCTCGGCCACATCACGGGTCAGACGCCGCAGCAGACAGATATCCAGCGGCGTGTCCATAAACACGCTGGCATCCATCAGTTCACGCAGCTTAGGGTCGGTCAGCAGCAAAATACCTTCGAGAATAATGACCTTTTTAGGGGTCATCTTCAAGGTATCACTGGTGCGGGTATGCTCGGCGTAGCTATAGCAGGGAATATCCACTGCCTGCCCCTGCTTGAGCGCTACCAGGTGAGTACCGAGCAGTTCATGGTCCAACGCCTTGGGATGGTCATAGTTGGTCTTGACCCTCTCGTCCATGGACATATGGCTCTGATCCCGATAGTAGGCATCTTCGTTGATAACCCCTATCTGATCTGTCCCTAAGTCTCGGCATAGCTCTTCAAATATGGTCTTGGCGATCAAACTTTTACCTGACGCCGAAGCCCCTGCTATCCCGATAACGACACACTGTGGCGAATTCATGCTGCTAAAACCTTACTCATCATCTGCTATTGCGATTGAAATACTGCTGTGATTCTTTTGTTTTGCCAGTTGGGCACCCACACGGCGGGCGATATCCCGGTAAATGGCGGCGACTTCACCCTCAGGCGCGGCCACCACAGTCGGCTCACCGTTATCCATATCCTCACGGATATTGATATGCAGAGGTAAGGCGCCCAGCAAAGGCACTTGATAACGCTCGGCTATCTTGCTGCCGCCGTGAGTACCGAAAGGATGCTCTTTATGGCCACAGGCAGGACAGAGATGGAAGCTCATGTTCTCCACAATTCCGACCACAGGGATATTCACCTTCTGGAACATGGTGATGCCTTTCTTGGCATCGGCCAGGGCGATATCCTGAGGCGTTGTGACTATCACGGCGCCGCTGACCGGCACTTTTTGTGACAGGGTCAGTTGGATATCCCCCGTGCCAGGAGGCATGTCAATCATCAGGTAATCCAGCTCAGGCCACTGGGTTTCGTTGAGCAGTTGCGCCAGAGCGCCGGCGGCCATGGGGCCACGCCATACAGCGGCCTGATCGTCAGTCAGCATGAAACCTATGCTCTGAGCGCTGATACCGTGAGCCGTGGCGGCTGTCATATGCACACCATCAGGGGAAACGGGTCTGAATGTCGGGATCCCCAGCATCAGAGGAATGGAAGGGCCATAGATATCGGCATCCAGAATACCCACCCGGGCGCCTTCGGCCGCCAGGGCCAAGGCCAGGTTAACCGCTGTGGTTGACTTGCCCACGCCGCCCTTGCCGGAAGCAACGGCAATCACCTGCTTCACATTGGGAATAGGTGCAATATTGCCTAGCGCCGAGTAACTGAAAGGCTCAAAGCCAATCTCACACTCCACCTCGTCGATGGCATCGAGCTTGGACAATTCATTGGTCAGCGCGATCACTGTGTCGCGATATTGGGTCTGACAAGGATATGGATACAAGATGGTCAGCAGCAGCCTTTTACCATCCAAATCCAACTTACGAATACAACCGGCATCGACTAAACCCTGGGCCAGGTATGGATCCTGAAACGCATTGAGAATGGCAAGAACCGGACCGAGCAGATCGTCACTGAGACGATAGTCCTGAGAAGCAGAAGACAAAACGCAATCCCCTTTTGATAAATTTGGCCAAGTGTATCAGATAATGCCGTAAATATTAGAGTAGAATTAACACACTCATGTCAGGTTTTGATGAAAAAGCCAGATTAATCGGTTAGTATCTATGCCATTCTTTCAGGGCCTAGATTTAACAGAGAAAAGATGGCAACTACACAACGTAAAATCCTTGTTACCAGCGCGCTTCCATATGCCAACGGTCCCATTCACCTGGGCCACATGCTCGAGTACATACAGACAGATATCTGGTCCCGCTTCCAAAAACTCCGTGGCCATGAGTGCCATTATATCTGTGCCGATGATGCCCACGGTACACCTATCATGCTCAAGGCTCAGCAGATGGGGATCCAACCCGAAGAGATGATCGCCAAGGTCAATCAAGAGCATCAGCAGGATTTTGCCGAGTTCAATATTGCCTTTGACAATTATCACAGCACCCACAGCGAAGAGAACCGTCAGCTGGCCAGTGAGATCTACCTCAAACTGCGCGACAACGGTTATATCAAGAGCAAGACTATTTCCCAGCTGTTCGATCCGGAAAAGTCCATGTTCCTGCCGGACAGATTCGTCAAGGGCACTTGCCCCAAGTGTAAGTCTGAAGACCAATACGGCGACAACTGTGACGCCTGTGGCGCCACCTACAGCCCAACCGAGCTGATCAATCCGCGCTCGGCGGTATCCGGTGCCACTCCGGTCATGAAAGAGACAGAGCACTTCTTCTTCGATCTGCCCGCCTTTGAAACCATGCTCAAAGAGTGGACCCATTCAGGTTCACTGCAGAGTGAAATGGCCAATAAGCTGGATGAATGGTTCGAGCAAGGTCTGCAGCAGTGGGATATCACCCGTGATGCGCCCTACTTTGGCTTTGAGATCCCTGATGCGCCGGGCAAATACTTCTATGTTTGGCTCGATGCGCCTGTGGGCTACATGGGTTCATTCAAAAACCTCTGCGACAAGCGCCCGGAGCTGAACTTTGACGAGTTCTGGAATGCCGACTCAAAGGCCGAGGTGTATCACTTCATCGGCAAAGACATTGTCTATTTCCACAGTCTATTTTGGCCGGCCATGCTCAAAGGTGCCGGCTACCGTCAACCAAGCAGTGTCTATGCCCACGGCTATGTCACGGTCAACGGCGCCAAAATGTCCAAGTCCAAGGGCACCTTTATCAAGGCCCGCACTTACCTGGATCATCTGGATCCTGAGTATCTGCGCTACTACTACGCAGCCAAGCTCTCCAGCCGCATTGACGATCTGGACTTGAACTTGGAGGACTTTGCCGCCAGAGTCAACTCGGACCTGGTCGGTAAACTGGTTAACCTGGCGAGCCGCACCGCCGGCTTTATCGTCAAGCGTTTTGACGCCAAGCTGGCCAAAGTGGAAGACAACAGCTTGGCCGAGTCCTTCCTGGCCAAACAGGAACTGATCGCCGAGCTGTATGAAGGCCGCGAATACGGCAAGGCGATGCGTGAAATCATGGCGCTGGCCGATGTCGCCAACGCTTACGTTGCCGATGAAGCTCCTTGGCAGTTGGTGAAAAACGAAGAAACCCTGGCCCGCGCCCATCAGGTATGCTCAGTGGCGCTGAATTTATTCCGTATTCTGGTGACTTATCTCAAGCCGGTTCTGCCACGCTTGGCCACCGATGTTGAAGCCTTCCTCAAGCTGGAACTCAGCTGGAGTGGCTTGGCACTGGATATGGCCGGTCACCAAATCAACCCGTTCAAGCCCATGATGCAACGCATCGAGCTCGATAAGGTGAGCGCCATGGTGGAAGCCTCCAAGGAAAGCCTCAAGGCAACCGAGGATACGCCCAAGGCCTGCGGCCCATTGGCAGATGACCCTATCAGCCCAACCATAGAGTTTGACGACTTTGCCAAGCTGGATCTGCGGATTGCATTGATCAAGAAGGCCGAGCATGTGCCTGAAGCCAACAAGCTACTGAAATTACAGCTGGATCTCGGCGGCGAAACCCGTCAGGTATTTGCCGGTATCAAGTCGGCTTATGCCCCGGAAGATCTCGAAGGCAAACTGACAGTAATGGTAGCCAACCTTGCTCCTCGCAAGATGCGCTTTGGTCTGTCTGAAGGCATGGTGCTGGCCGCGGGCCCTGGTGGCAAGGAGCTGTGGATCCTTGAGCCCCATGAAGGTGCTCAGCCAGGCATGAGAGTCAAATAAGACTCTTGTAGCATCTATCTCATATCAAAAAGGCCGCAATCGCGGCCTTTTTCCTATTCCCTTGATAGTTATACCGGATTGGGAATATCAATGAACTCGTGCTCCAGCTCAAACTCCCGTGCCAGATGCTCCCCCAGCGCCTTGATGCCAAACCGCTCGGTGGCATGGTGACCGGCGCCGAAATAATGGATCCCCTGCTCGACCGCGCTGTGAAAGGTACGCTCTGAGGCTTCACCGCTGATAAAGGCATCTACCCCCAAGGCCGCTGCGGCATCGATATAATCCTGGGCGCCGCCCGTACACCAGGCCAGTTTTTGTATGTTTCTTTCACCGCCATCCAGATGCAGAGGCGCCTGCCCCAAACGCTGCTCAAGCAAGGCACTCAAGTCTTTGGCTGTCATGGGTGAGTCAAGCACTCCTTGCCAAAGCAAACCCTGGGCGACGGTTTCTACCGCCTCCGGCTCAATGACCCCAAGCACCCGGCCCAATTCGGCGTTATTGCCAAGCATCGGATGGGCATCAAGCGGCAAGTGATAGCCGAACAGGTTAATGTCGTTAAGCAGCAAGCTCTTGATCCTGCGCTGTTTCATTCCGGTCAACACTTCGGGCTCATTCTTCCAGAAGAAACCATGGTGCACCAATAGAGCATCGGCTCCGGCTTCAACAGCCCGGTCAATCAATGCCTGACAAGCGGTTACACCTGTAACTATTTTGCGAATTTCGGCCTTGCCCTCGACCTGCAGACCGTTGGGGGCATAATCACGAAACTTGTCCAGTTGTAAAAACTCGCCCAGATATTGTCTGAGTTCCTCTCTTTTCATAAGGTTCCCTGTCGATTCAGTTGCAGATATATGGCGCCATTCTAGCACAGCGAGCCCAAAGATTGAGGTCACAACATTTAAGCCTAATTGCCGGTTTCAGCGCCCAAAGCGGCCAAAAGCTGCGCCCTTGGGCACAAGTTTGCTGCTTTTTGGCCGGCAAATTGGACATTTCCGGCCTTTGACTTATAAAATTATCGCAAACCTTCAAGTAACTCTAAAAATAAACAGGTTATGATTATGGCAAAACTGACCAAAGAAGAAGTTATCAGCACACTGCAGCAAGCTCTCAGTGAACAACAGGGCAAAGCAGTGACCATTGAACAAAATGGCAGCTGGTACAAAATCGATGGCGGTAAATCACTTCGTTTCGCTGAACTGGAACAGATGTTGGCAGATAGCGCCAAACCGGCCAAGGCTGAAGCCAAGCAGGAAAAACCCAAGGCGGTCAAGCCTGCAGCAAAGCCAGCCACAAAGGCAAAACCCAAACAGGCTGCGTCTGCCAAAGCCGGTAGCCAGGGGGGCAAGACCCCCAAAGAGCTGTGGCGTGAAAAACTGGCAGCCGGTAATCACAAACTGCCTCGCGGTTTTTAATTACTCCATCCAAAACAAAGGCGCCCAATGGCGCCTTTGTTTTATCTATTATTGGTTCAAAGCTTACATAGTCAATTCACATAGCCAGGTCGACCCGGACACTGCCCTGCAGATAAACCACCCGCACTTCATCGCCTACCTTGAAAGTCATGCCGGGATCTTCATCCTGTATGATCATCACCTGGGTTTCATCTTCCTGGCGTATCATCAACTCCACCAACTTGAGTTCACGATAGTAACTGCTGTCACCATATTGATGACCAATGCCGGCGCCGAGCAGAGCACCCAGTACAGTCGCCACATCCTGACCACTACCGCCACCGAACTGATGACCAATCACGCCACCGAGCAAGGCACCACCGAAGGTTTTCCAGCCGCGATTTCTGTCTTCCATCAGCTGTTTCTCGGTGATTTTTCGTACCGACTCCACCTGACCGTAGAGCACTTTTTCAACCGGCTGAGCCTGGTTTCTGTCATAACCGGCATAGAGGGTATGAGTTCCCGCTGCGAGGGACAATGAGAGCAGCAGCATTGCATTCAGTATCAGTTTCCACATAGCTGTTTTTCCGCTAACTTATAAGAAGGCCCTGAGCAGAATCATACGCAATTGTGAACCTACTGTCTTTCTTAAATCATGAGTTGGATCCTTTCCCGTCGCCTGAGCTGGCGTTGACGGATCCCAACGGCCTATTGGCCATTGGCGGCGACCTGCATCCCAGGCGGTTACTCAACGCCTATTACGAGGGCATTTTCCCCTGGTTCAATACCCATGACCCCATTCTCTGGTGGTCTCCGGATCCCCGCGCCGTCTTTGTTCCTGGCAGCATCAATATCTCCCGTAGTCTACGCAAGTATTTGAAAAAACAGGATTGGACTTTCAGCATCGACCGAGCCTTTGCCGATGTGATGGCCGGTTGCGCCATGCCGCGAAAAGATCAGCCCGGCACCTGGATAACCGGAGAGATACGTCTGGCCTACCAGGAGCTGCACCACCTGGGTCATGCCCACTCCTTCGAGGTCTGGGACAATGGTCGCCTGATAGGTGGCCTGTATGGCCTGGCCGTGGGTCAGGTGTTCTGTGGCGAGTCCATGTTCCACCGTAAAACCAACGCCTCCAAGGCGGCCTTTATCGCCCTGCACCAATATGCACTCAAGCAGGGTTTCAGGCTTATCGATGCCCAGGTGATGAATCCGCACCTTGAGAGCCTCGGAGCCAAAAGTTTAAAGCGTAAAGATTTTCTCGCACTCTTGAAACAATTCAGGGACGGTAGTCTTGCCAGGGATTGCTGGCAAACCGACGAGGTCAAACTTGAACTCTGATAACCATGCCATTGCCATAGGCCTCAGCCAACCCTTTGCCTGCAGCTACCTGAGCGGACAACAGGAGCAGTTATTGGTGATCCAGGAAGATGAGCTGGACTTGTCACTGTTTGAGCGCCTGTTGGCACTGGGGTTTCGCCGCAGTGGCAGCGCCATCTACAAGCCCCGTTGTCCCCACTGCAACGCTTGTCAGCCCATCCGAGTTCCCCTGGATGAATTTCGCCTGTCCAAAAGACAAAAACGCACCCTGGCCAAAAACCGTGACCTGCACTTTAGGATTGTGACCGAGGAAACCCCGGCTCACTATCCCCTCTATGAGCGTTATATCTGTGCCCGCCACAGTGACGGCCCCATGTATCCTCCGAGCGAAGAGCAGTACCGTCATTTTCTCGCCTGTGAGTGGCTCAGCCCGGTGTTTATCGAACTTTGGCATGGTCAGCGACTGGTTGCCGTGGCGGTGACAGATCTCCTGCCCCAGAGCCTGTCAGCCATCTACAGCTACTTTGACCCGGACTACAGCGACCGCTCCCTCGGGATCTTACTGGTACTGCTGCAATGCCGCCTGGGCAAATTGATGTCGAAATCGTTTCTCTATTTGGGATATCAAATAGATAACCACGACAAAATGGGTTACAAGCGACTCTACCGCCCCTATGAGATCCTCGGCGTTCAGGGCTGGCAGAAAAGCGACAATCACTGAGGCCTCCCCTTTACAGCCGCTGTAATTTGCGGCATGATACGGCGGTTTTTTACATTCGAGGCTAACGGGATAACTGATTAATGGCGAAAGAAGACAACATTGAGATGCAAGGGACTATCCTTGAAACCTTGCCAAATACAATGTTTCGGGTTGAACTGGAAAATGGTCACGTTGTGACTGCTCACATTTCCGGTAAAATGCGTAAAAACTACATCCGAATCCTGACCGGTGACAAGGTCACTGTGCAGCTGACTCCATACGACTTGAGCAAAGGCCGCATCGTCTTCCGCTCACGCTAAGATCCCAGTTATTTCTCAAAAGCCGGCTGTGCCGGTTTTTTTGCTGGTGAGCCCATGGGGGCGACCCACTGCGCAGCAGGCGCACCTGGCCTGCCGTTGTCTATCCAGGCATCAATGTGTCGGATAAGGGTCAGGATTCAGAATAAAAATGGCTGCCAGTGGCAGCCATTTTTTTGTTTCGACTTAGCTTCTCAGGAGATCTTCTCCGGCGCTTCCGTGTTGATTTCCAGTTCGCCATCTTTGACATCCACATGGGCGATGCCACCGGACTCAAGTTTACCAAACAGGATTTCATCGGCCAGCGGCCGTTTCAGCAGATCCTTGACCACTCTGGCCATAGGTCTGGCCCCCATGGTCTTGTCGTAACCCTTCTCGGCCAGCAAGGTTCTGGCTTCATCACTGACTTCCAGCGTCACCCCTTTCTGATCCAACTGTGCCTGCAGCTCGACCAGGAACTTGTCCACCACCTTGGCGATAATGGTCATATCCAGATGGTTGAACCAGATAATGGAGTCGAGTCGGTTGCGAAACTCGGGCGAGAACACCTTATTGATCTCCGACATCGCATCCTGGCTGTGATCCTGCTGTTTGAAGCCAATGGACTTACGCACAGTTTCCTGCACCCCGGCGTTGGTGGTCATCACCAGGGTCACGTTGCGGAAATCCGCCTTGCGCCCATTGTTATCGGTCAAAGTACCGTGATCCATTACCTGCAGCAGCAGGTTATAGATATCCGGATGCGCCTTTTCGATTTCATCGAGCAGCACCACACAGTGAGGCGTCTTGATCACGGCATCGGTCAGCAAACCACCCTGATCGTAGCCGACATAACCCGGAGGTGCGCCAATCAAACGCGACACAGTATGGCTTTCCATATATTCGGACATATCGAAGCGGATAAGCTTGAGCCCGAGGCAAGCCGCCAACTGATTGGTCACCTCTGTCTTACCCACCCCGGTTGGGCCGGCAAACAGGAAGCTCCCCACAGGTTTATTTTCATTGCCAAGACCACTGCGTGCCAGCCGAATCGCCGCGCTGAGACTCTCTATCGCCTTGTCCTGACCGAACACCACCATCTTCAGGTTGCGTTCCAGGTTTTTCAGCAAGTCCTTCTCGGAAGAAGTCACTGTTTTTTCCGGGATCCTGGCCATCTTGGCGATGATGGTTTCAATCTCGCTCTGACCCACGGTTTTCTTGCGTTTGCTCTGAGGCATCATCGCCATCCGCGCCCCCGCTTCGTCGATCACATCGATGGCCTTGTCCGGCAGATGTCTGTCGTTGATATGCTTATCCGACAGGCTGGCAGCGCTGGCCAAGGCCGCCAGGGTATAACGCACCCCATGATGTTCTTCGTAACGGCTCTTGAGCCCCTGAAGTATCTTGGTGGTTTCGGCCACCGAAGGCTCGTGAATGTCCACCTTCTGGAAGCGCCGCGCCAGTGCCCTATCCTTCTCAAAAATACTTTGATATTCCTGAAAAGTAGTGGAGCCCATACAGCGCAGATTACCGCTGGAGAGCAAGGGCTTGAGCAGGTTGGATGCATCCATCACCCCACCGGATGCCGCGCCGGCACCGATAATGGTGTGGATTTCATCGATGAACAGAATCGCATTCTGATCCGCTGTTAACTCCTTGAGCAGGCTCTTGAAGCGTTTCTCGAAGTCGCCGCGATACTTGGTGCCGGCCAACAGCGCGCCGAGATCCAGAGAGTAGACGGTCGCTTCGCTTATCACCTCAGGCACAGACTCATTGACTATCCGATAGGCCAAACCTTCGGCGATGGCGGTCTTTCCGACGCCAGCCTCGCCCACCAGCAGCGGGTTATTCTTGCGGCGACGGCAAAGAATTTGAATCGAGCGTTCAATTTCGTTATCGCGGCCGATAAGCGGATCTATCTTGCCCTGCTTGGCCATCTCATTGAGATTACTGGCAAACTGAGCCAGCATGCTGCGCTCTTCTGTAGCTTCGGATTGATCTTCCAGGCTTTCCTGCGACCCCGGAGCATCGGCCTCATCGTTCTTGGCAAAGCCGTGAGAAATATAATTCACCACATCCAGGCGGGTAATATCGTAACGGCGCAGCAGATAAACCGCCTGGGACTCCTGCTCACTGAAAATGGCTACCAGCACGTTGGCGCCGGTCACCTCATTGCGGCCTGACGACTGCACATGAAACACTGCCCGTTGCAGCACCCGCTGGAAACCCAGTGTCGGCTGAGTCTCACGTTCATCATCGGGATCGCTGATAATGGGTGTGGTCTGGGTAATAAAGTTGGCGACCTCCTCCTTGAGTCGGTCGATATTGGCGCCACAGGCGAGCAAGGCATCCCTTGCGGCGGGGTTATCGGTCAGCGCCAGCAGTAGGTGCTCAACCGTCATATATTCGTGACGGGCATCTCTGGCTTGTTGGAATGCCAGGTTCAAGGTCACTTCAAGATCTTTGTTCAGCATACGCACCCCCTAAAAAACTACAGAGACAGGCTGGTTAAGCTTCCTCTAACGAACACAGTAACGGATGTTGGTTTTGTCTTGCAAACTGATTCACCTGAACCACTTTGGTTTCGGCTATCCCGAACGGGTAAACGCCGCAAACCGCTTTTCCCTGATGATGTATGGTCAACATAATGTCTGTGGCTTCCTGTTCATTCTTGCGAAAGAACAGCTGCAGTACCTCCACAACAAAGTCCATTGGGGTATAGTCATCGTTGTTCAGAATCACTTTATACATTGGAGGTGGTTGCAATTCCTGCTCAACCCCTTCCTCCACACGTTCTATCTGTCCAGTCTTACCCATGATTCAATATTAGCCTCTCAACTTGGCTTCTACCAACACTATGCCCGGCCATGTCTCAAAGTACCGCTTGGCGGGCCCTGGGCGGTATTGCCCTTTATCACACTATACTCTGGCGCGGCGGCGCTTGTCTAAGGCGTTTCTAACTCATGCTTATTTTTCAATCGGTTAAAACGTATACGCCGAGAATAAGCCTAAGATGTTCCAGGTAGGCATTACCGATAAAGTGCCACCATGGCAAAACCGTATACGCACAGTAACAAATACAATGTTGTTTTTTTGTTAACTTAAGCTTGACATCCAGCAACACTGCTTACATTCTGTTATCTGAGCGCCTGCTAAAGCGCTCAAAAGTTTTACTATCTTACTGGGAAGCAGACAATAGAAGGAAGTGGAAGTATGGCAAGCGGAACTGTTAAATGGTTCAACAACGCCAAAGGATTCGGGTTTATCTGCCCTGATGAAGGTGGTGAGGATGTTTTTGCGCACTATTCAACCATTGAAATGGAAGGCTACAGAACTCTAAAAGCAGGCCAACCTGTTGAATTTCAAGTTGAGAAGGGCCCAAAAGGTATGCATGCCTCGGCTATCTCTCCAGTTAAATAACCGGGTGAACAGAGATGAAAAAAGGCGGGGTTATCCCCGCCTTTTTAATGCCTGTTTAGCAATTGAATGAGGGAGAACTCCCTCATTCAGCTTTCAGTATCAAGCGCTCAGAAGACGATTCAGGCTGGCACTCGGGCGCATAGCCTGCTCGGCTTTAACAGGATCCAGCTTGTAGTAGCCACCCAGTTCAACGGCACCACCCTGGGCACCATTGAGTTCCGCCACTATCTGCTCTTCTGCAGCCACCAGGCCTTCGGCCAGAGGTGCAAAATAAGCTTTCAGCTCGGCATCCTTGTCCTGCTTGGCCAGCGCGCTGGCCCAGTACTGTGCCAGGAAGTAATGACTGCCGCGGTTATCCAGCTGCCCCACCTTACGGGATGGTGATTTGTTGTTATCCAGGAACTGCCCTATCGCCTGATCCAGGCAATCAGCCATCACCTGTGCCTTGGCATTGGCTGTCGTCTGGCTTAGGTGCTCGAGTGAGGCTCCCAACGCCAGGAACTCGCCCAGAGAATCCCAACGCAGGTGGTTTTCCTCTTCAAACTGCTGTACATGCTTGGGCGCACTGCCACCGGCACCCGTTTCGAACAGACCGCCACCGTTCATCAGCGGGACGATTGACAGCATCTTGGCACTGGTACCCAACTCAAGGATAGGGAACAAGTCGGTCAGGTAGTCACGCAGCACGTTGCCTGTTACCGAAATCGTGTCCTTACCGGCTTTAATACGCTCAAGGGAGAAACGGGCCGCCTTTTCAGGTGACATGATGTGCAACTCAAGCCCATCGGTATCGTGCTCAGGCAGGTAGGCCTTCACTTTAGCGATCACCTGGGCATCGTGGGCACGGTTTTCATCCAGCCAGAATACCGCCGGAGTGTTGGTCAGTCTTGCACGGCGTACGGCCAGCTTGACCCAGTCACGGATAGGTGCGTCTTTTACCTGGCACATGCGCCAGATATCACCGGCTTCAACGGCGTGGGACATAAGCAGATTGCCGTCCTTGTCCAGTACTTTAACCGTACCGGCCGCAGGGATTTCAAAGGTCTTGTCATGGCTGCCGTACTCTTCGGCCTTCTGTGCCATCAGACCCACGTTTGGCACGCTGCCCATGGTTGCAGGGTCGAAGGCGCCATGTTCCTTACAGAAACTGATGGTTTCCTGGTAAACACCGGCATAGCAACGATCCGGGATCAGCGCCTTGGTATCTTTCAACTGGCCATCCGGGCCCCACATCTGGCCGCTGGAGCGGATAGCCGCCGGCATGGAAGCATCGATAATCACATCGCTTGGCACATGAAGGTTGGTGATGCCCTTGTCTGAGTTCACCATCGCCAGCTCAGGGCGGCTCTGGTAGACGGCGGCGATATCGGCTTCAATGGCCGCTTTCTGCTCGGCCGGCAACTTGGCTATCTTGGCATAAACATCACCCAGACCATTGTTGACGTCCACACCCAGCTCACGCAAAGTTTCACCGTGTTTGGCAAATACATCTTTGTAGAACACCTTCACCGCATGGCCGAACATAATAGGATCGGACACTTTCATCATGGTGGCTTTCAGGTGCAGTGACAGCAGTACATCTTCCTTGCGGGCCGCTTCAATTTCGCGCTCGAAGAAGGCGGTCAGTTCACGCTTGCTCATAACGGCCGCATCTATGATTTCACCGGCCAGCAACTTAAGCCCTTGCTTGAGCACCAGTTGGCCGCCATCATTTTGTTCCAGCACTATGCTGACAGTATCGGCCTCTTTGAGGGTAACGGACTGCTCGCTGCCGTAGAAATCCCCTTGTTGCATGTGGGCCACATGAGATTTGGAGTCCTTGCTCCAGGCACCCATTGAATGCGGGTGCTTACGGGCATAGTTCTTGACCGAAGTCGGGGCGCGGCGATCTGAGTTCCCTTCACGCAGCACAGGGTTTACCGCACTGCCTTTGATCTTGTCATAACGGGCCTTGATTTCCCGTTCTTCATCGGTTTTGGCTTCGGCCGGATAGTCAGGCAGATCATAGCCCTTGGACTGCAGCTCTTTGATACAAGCCTGCAGCTGAGGAATGGACGCACTGATATTGGGCAGTTTGATAATATTGGCTTCGGGCTGGGTTGCCAGCTCACCAAGCTCAGCCAGGTGATCGCCGATACGCTGCGCTTCGGTCAGACGCTCGGGGAAGGCGGCAATCACACGGCCGGAGAGAGAAATATCACGGGTTTCGACATTGATGCCGGCTGCCTGAGTAAAGGTTTTGATGATAGGCAGTAGAGATAAGGTCGCCAGAGCCGGCGCTTCATCTGTCTGCGTATAGATGATAGTGGGGGTTTTATCAGTCATTTTCAGTCCTACGCTTTTTATAAAAATGAGTTGTTATAAGTGTTGTTATTCTTTAATTTCCTTGCCTCTTTCGCCCTGGATACCTCTACCGTCGGTAATCTATGTCTATCTTGTTATGGGCGTAAAAATTGGTTGTAGATCACAATTTGGCGAACATCATAGAGCATTCCGGCCAAGATTCAAATTCCACTATAGGCGAGTGACAGGTACACTTTGCCAAAAGTCACAACCCCGTGTCGCCGCCAAACCAGACATAGGTGTTACACTCAGGCATATCACTCCCAAATGGTCAGAGCACGCGGCTCAAGCAGCCAGGATATCTCAATGAATTCGCCAACCTCCCAACCAAGACGTAAACCCAAACGCCAGCCCAGTCACCCCAAGGGCCCTGACGGTAAAGAGTTTGGCCGAGAGAAGAGTCAGCGTTCCACCAAACCAAGCCCCAACAGCAAGAGTTTCAGTAGCAAGAGTCCTAATAACAAAAGCCCCAATAACAAGAGACAGGGCCTGAATAAAAAGCGCCCTGGTCCTCAAAAACCCCGGCCAAAAGTACCACCACTCTCGGTTGCAGAAACCCAGGTGGTGCTGCTCAACAAACCCTTCGATGTGTTATGCCAGTTTACCGATGAAGGCGGACGACGCACGCTCAAAGATCTACTGCCCATCGCCGGTATCTATGCCGCCGGCCGCCTGGACAGAGACAGCGAGGGTCTGTTACTGCTCACCAATAACGGTCAGTTGCAGGCCAAGCTGACCCAACCCAACAAGCACACCTTCAAGACCTACTGGGTACAGGTGGAAGGCGATGTCGATGACACCGCGATTCAAGCCTTACGTGAGGGAATTGAGTTGAAAGATGGCCCCACCCTACCTGCAAAAGTCCGACGACTGCAACAACCCGAATCTTTGTGGCCACGTAATCCGCCCATTCGTGAGCGGCGCAATATCCCCACCACTTGGCTGGAGATCTGTATCCGCGAAGGGCGCAATCGTCAGGTACGAAGGATGACAGCCCATGTCGGGTTTCCCACTTTAAGATTGATACGTTATGCCATAGGCGATCTCAGCCTGGATACCGAGCAAGGGCAATGCCTGCAACCCGGTGAATATCGTACTCTTTCTGAGGCGGCGATTAAGGAGCTTCTCCATGACTGAACGTTATCGCCCCAATGTAACAGTGGCCTGCATTATTGAGGCAGAGAAGCGTTTTTTGCTGGTCGAGGAATTGATAGAAGGCCAACAGAAATTTAACCAACCGGCCGGTCACCTGGAAGCAAATGAAAGCCTTATCGACGCCTGTCGCCGCGAGGTGCTCGAAGAAACCGGCCTGACTGTCACCCCTGAAGCCCTGGTGCGGATAGATCAGTTCAGTGCTTCCAAAGAGCTGGCCTTTTTACGTTTCACCTTCTGTGCTCGCCTGGTCAAGTGTCAGAGTGCCAAGCCGTTGGACGTCGCCATCAAGGCCGCCCATTGGTTGCGCATGGATGAAATCACGGCCTTGGGGTCCAAGCTTCGCAGCCCCTTGGTCAGCGCCACACTGGAGAGCTATTTGCAGGGACAACGGCTGCCGTTATCTTTGCTCAATAGCGAGCTGTTGTGATTAGCTCTGGGCACCAAGGCGTGATAGAATACGCCCCCGCAGAAACTGAGCGCCTTATGGCTGTTTGTCCACCCCAGCGTCGCGCCAATAACGGCCTGCCACAACCGGGCACAAGCAGCAGTTCTCTTTTCGGGCGTTCATGAATGAATTCAACGGTTTTAGGATCTATGACAGCTAACACTCCCAATGCATCAGGAAAAAAAGTCATTGTCGGCATGTCCGGCGGTGTCGACTCATCTGTTTCAGCCTATCTGCTGCTCCAGCAGGGCTATCAGGTAGAAGGCCTGTTCATGAAGAACTGGGAAGAAGATGACACCGACGAATATTGCTCTGCCGCCGAAGATTTAAAAGATGCCCAGGCTGTCTGTGACAAGCTGGGCATCAAGTTGCACACAGTCAACTTTGCCGCCGAATACTGGGACAATGTGTTCGAATATTTTCTGGCCGAGTACAAGGCCGGACGCACGCCTAACCCGGACATCATGTGCAACAAGGAGATCAAGTTCAAAGCCTTCCTTGAGTTTGCCGATGACATTCTCGATGCCGACTATATCGCCATGGGCCACTATGTGCGCCGCCGTGATACCGACGGCAAAACCCAGCTGCTTCGCGGCATAGATGGCAACAAGGATCAGAGCTACTTCCTCTACACCTTGAGTCACCAACAGGTGGCACGTAGCCTGTTCCCTGTGGGTGAACTGGAAAAACCCGAAGTTCGCCGCATCGCCGAAGAGCAAGGGCTGGTCACCTTCAACAAGAAAGACAGCACCGGTATCTGTTTTATCGGTGAGCGCAAATTTACTGAATTCCTTGGCACTTATCTGCCCGCGCAACCGGGCAAAATCGAGAGTGTCGACGGTGAAGTGATAGGCGAGCATCAAGGGCTGATGTACCACACTCTGGGCCAGCGCAAAGGCCTTGGGATTGGCGGCATGAAAAACAGCAACGACAATCCTTGGTATGTGGTCGACAAAGATCTGAAACGTAATGTATTGGTTGTCGCCCAAGGCGGCCAACACCCAAGACTCATGTCGGTTGGCCTCACAGCCAGACAGTTGCACTGGGTAGACAGACAAGGCCCGGCCGATGGCGCAAAAATCACGGTCAAGACCCGTTATCGCCAGCAGGATATCCCCTGCACTGTTTATGTCCAGGGTGACGATGAGCTGAGAGTGATCTTCGACGAACCTGTGGCGGCAGTCACGCCAGGGCAGTCGGCAGTATTCTACGACGGTGAAGTCTGCCTGGGTGGCGGCATCATAGAAACCCTGATTAGGGAGTAATCATTGAGCGAGCAATTGCATGACCGCACCATGGCATTTGCCGGCATATTGCAGGCTATCGCCCAGGTGCAATACATAGCCCGCCACGGGGAAAGCGATCCGCAGCAGTTGGCTGCGGCACTCGATGGCATCATGGTGACAGATCCCGAGAATATCGATGAGATCTATCCCGACAAAGTTGTGCTGGCCAACGGCTACAAGTGGATTATCAACCAACTGGGTGACAGCGCCCAGAAAGATGTGGAAATCACCCGCTATCTGGTCGGCATTCTGGCGCTGGAGCGTAAACTGAGCCGCAACCAGGCGGCTCTGGGGATGCTGTCTGAGCGCATCAATCAGGTGCATCGCCAATTGAGCCACTTTGCCATAACCGACGAGCAGGTTATCGCCAACCTGGCCAGCATCTACAGCGATATCATCAGTAATTTGGGGCCCAAGATCCAGATTTCGGGCAACCCCAACATACTGCAGCGGCCACTGGTCCAACATAAAATACGCGCCTTGTTGCTGGCAGCAATGCGCAGTGCCGTACTCTGGCGTCAACTCGGCGGCAAACGCAGACATCTGGTGTTTGCCCGCAAGGCGATCGTCGATACAGCTAAAAAAAGCCTCACCCTATAATAAAGCCAAGTTCATCAAGGAGCTTATAATGGATCTTTCCGCACTGACTGCTATCTCACCGGTAGACGGGCGTTATGGTAGTAAAACCGCCGAACTTCGGGGGATATTCAGCGAGTACGGTCTTACCAAGTATCGTGTTCAGGTCGAAATCAACTGGCTGAAACTGCTTTCCAGCTGCCCTGAAATCGAAGAAGTCCCCCCCTTCAGTGAAGAAGCTCTGGCATTGCTGGACAATATTCGCGATAACTTCAGCGAAGCCGATGCCCTGAGAGTCAAAACCATCGAAGCCACCACCAACCATGACGTTAAGGCGGTGGAATACTTCATCAAGGAAAAAATCGCCGACAATGCCGAGCTGGCCGCCATAGGCGAGTTCGTGCACTTTGCCTGCACCAGTGAGGACATCAACAACCTGTCCCACGGCCTGATGCTGACCGAAGCCCGTGAACAGGTACTGCTGCCATACTGCCAGAAGCTGGTCGATGCCGTTAAAGAGCTGGCCAGACGTTACAAGACTGTGCCTCTGATGTCCCGTACTCATGGCCAACCCGCCTCGCCTTCGACTCTGGGTAAAGAGATGGCCAACGTTGCCGTACGTCTCGAACGCCAACTCAAACAAATTGAAGCGGTTGAGATCATGGGTAAGATCAACGGCGCCGTGGGTAACTACAACGCTCACCTGTCGGCCTACCCAGAAGTTAACTGGCATGAGCTGTCACAGCGCTTTGTCACCAGCCTGGGGCTGAACTGGAACCCCTACACCACTCAGATTGAACCGCACGACTATATTGCCGAGCTGTTCGATGCCGTGGCCCGTTTCAATACCGTGCTGATTGATTTTGACCGTGATATCTGGGGTTATATCGCCCTGGGTCACTTCAAGCAGAAGACTGTGGCCGGTGAAATCGGCTCATCCACCATGCCGCACAAGGTTAACCCTATCGACTTTGAAAACTCGGAAGGTAACCTGGGCATAGCCAACGCCCTGATGCAGCATCTGGCCAGTAAACTGCCGGTTTCCCGCTGGCAGCGCGATCTGACCGACTCCACAGTACTGCGTAACCTGGGTGTGGGTATCGCCCACTCGCTGATCGCCTACCAGGCCACACTCAAGGGTGTCAGTAAGCTGGAAGTCAACGAGGCGCACCTACGCGATGAACTGGATCACAACTGGGAAGTGCTGGCCGAGCCGGTACAGACAGTCATGCGCCGCTATGGCATCGAAAAGCCTTACGAGAAGCTCAAGGAGCTGACCCGTGGCAAGCGTATCGATGGTCAGCAGCTGGCAGCCTTTATCGACGGTCTGGAGCTGCCTGAGAACGTGAAACACGAACTCAAGCAACTGACGCCGGCCAACTACATAGGCCGCGCCGAAGCCTTTGTCGATGATTTGAACTGATAGCCTCTTGGCTGTCACGGGCGGTACTGGTTTCCAGTACCGCCTTTTTTCTCCCCGGGGTTTATGCCGTTGCAAGCGGGATAACTGACTGGCCATTGAAACAGTTTATGGATTGGATAACAGATGACGAACACTTACCAGCTGACTCTGGACAGCAATGCCTTTGTTAAAGAGGTGTGGCAGCAACAACCCAAGGTGATCAGACAAGCCTTCAAGGACTTTGTCGATCCTATCGCCGCCGATGAGCTGGCAGGCCTCGCCTGTGAAGAGGAGATTTCCTCACGGGTGGTAATCACCAGGGGGCAGGACTGGGAAGTGATCTCAGGCCCATTTGAAGACTATGACAAGTTCGGTGAAGAAAACTGGCAACTGCTGGTACAGGCCGTCAACCACTGGTATCCGGACTCACAGGGTCTGGTGGAAGCCTTCCGTTTCCTGCCGGACTGGCGCTTTGATGACCTAATGGTGTCCTTTGCCACGCCGGGTGGCGGTGTCGGCCCCCATATCGACAACTATGATGTCTTTATCATTCAAGGCGAGGGGCGCAGGCGCTGGACAGTGGGTGCCAAGGGTCAATACGCCAAGCGTGGCAACAATCCCAATACCCCTTTGATTGAAGACTTTGAGCCCATCATAGATACAGTGCTGGAGCCCGGCGACATGCTGTATATTCCGCCCGGTTTCCCCCACAGGGGCGAAACCCTGACCCTGGCACTGTCCTACTCAATAGGCTTCCGGGCACCGAGTCAGCAAGAACTTATCAGCGAAATGGCCGACTTTATGCTTGATCAGGATCTCGGCCACAAACGCTTCACTTCGAGTGAAGAAGCCGGGCAACCTGCGCTGATCGCCAAGAGCCAGCAACAGGGGATGATGGCGCTGCTGAAAGAGCTGACTGAAAACCCTGACTATTATCAGGGCGTGCTTGGCAAGTTGCTGAGTCAGAACCGCTTTGAACTGGATATTTGCCAGGGTGAGCCTATGAGTACCGAGGAACTCATTGAAGCCGCGGCCGAAGGCGCTGTATTCAAGCGCATAGGTGGGCTTAAAATTCTCATGCTGGAAGACGATCCCAACTGCCGACTGTTCATCAATGGTGAAGCTTTTGAATTGCCGCAAGGCAGTGAAAAGCAGGCGCAGCTTATTGCCAATCACACCAGCATCAGCGGCGAAGATCTTGAGTCACTGCTTCAGGATGATGCCGTGGCATTGCTGCTGTGCGAACTTTTGGAAAAGGGTTATTGCTATCTCAGTGACGAGGAATGAGCCGACTACCCTACTGCTAAAGCCGAGGTTTGAGAACCCTTATTCAGACTCTCACTTGGCTTGGCCAGACACTGCACAGACACTAAAAAAGCAGCCTACGGCTGCTTTTTTTGTTTGCTCTAGGGTTATCAGCCCCAGAGTTTATCGTCTTCCTGGATCTTGTATAGGCTCTCGGCTCTGGAAACCAGCAACTGGGCGAACTTGGCCTGGGTAGGGTCTTTGGTCGCCCCAGATTGCACCAGGTTCTCGGCCTTGAGCTGCCAGGTCAGCGAAAAGTGACGCAAGGCTTCGCGAGCAGTGGCTGCTACGCTGACATCAACATAGTCAGAAGGCAAGTCACCGGACATCACCCAATAGGTCTTGTGGCTGGGCTGTTTGGATTCGATTTTCCACATGGCTACATAAGGCGCCAGATAACGGCTTTCCGCCGGTACCACTTTGCTGGGGATCACCCCTTTCTCTGCAAGAAATTTATTGGCTTTCTGGAACTGTTCACGCACCCAAGCCTGGCGCAAGGCTTCCTGCTGTTCGGCGTTAGGCGGTGTACTTGTCTGTTCAGTCATAAACTTTCCTTTCTTCTTGTTTGTTTTTATTGTGTTTTTATATTCTGTATCTGTTCAACTAAGCCTCTGGCCGGTTTTTCAGTACCCACTCCATAATGAGACGACTATGGGTGGCTGACTTCAGTTTTCAACCAGCTTTACGTTAACGTAAGGTGGAAAGCAAAATTGCCAGATAGATCACAAATATTCTGCTCATCAGCTTTGTTGAGAGTATCGCTAAATGCTATGGTTCTGCAATAAATATAACAAGCGGTCGGCGGCCGCTAAGCGCCGCCCCAATAAGCACAGCGGAGAACAGACGTGGCTGTATTTAATCATGTATCATTCGACGAACATGAACAGGTAGTATTCTGTCATGACAAGGAAAGTGGCCTGCGTGCCATCATCGCCATCCACAACACCAACCTGGGCCCTGCTGTAGGCGGTTGCCGTATGTGGAACTACCAATCAGGTGATGAAGCCCTCACTGACGTGTTGCGCCTCTCCCGCGGTATGACTTACAAGAACGCGCTGGCCGGTCTGGCCATGGGTGGCGGTAAGTCGGTGATCATAGCCGATCCCAAGACAGAGAATCGTGAGCAGCTGTTCCGCGCCTTTGGCCGTTTTGTTCACAGCCTGGGCGGCCGCTACTACTCGGCCGAAGATGTGGGTACCACCCCTGCCGACATCATGATTGCCCATGATGAAACCCCTTATGTGCTTGGCCTGGAAGGAATGAGCGGCGATCCCTCTCCTTTTACCGCCATGGGAACTTACCTGGGTATCAAGGCTGCCGTTAAACACAAGCTGGACAAAGATAGCCTCAAGGGCCTCAAGATAGCCGTTCAGGGCGTAGGCCATGTGGGCTATTATCTGTGCAAGCATCTGCATGAAGAAGGCGCAGAGCTGTTTGTAACCGATATCCATCAAGCATCACTGGACAAGGTCGCCACCGACTTTGGCGCCGTAGTGGTTGCCCCTCAGGACATCTATGCTCTGGACGTCGATGTCTATGCACCTTGCGCCCTGGGCGCCACACTTAACGACACCACACTGCCACAGCTGAAAGCGAGCATAGTCGCAGGCTGCGCCAACAACCAGTTGGCCGAGCCACGCCATGGTGAGCAACTCAAGCAGATGGGCATCCTCTATGCCCCAGACTATGTGATCAACGCCGGTGGTATCATCAACGTGTCTTTCGAAAAAGACTATGATGCCACCAAGTCTACCGCCAAGGTTGAAGAGATCTACAACACCCTGTTGTCTATCTTCAAGCAGGCCGATGAGCAAAACCGCACCACGGCTGAAGTAGCAGATGAGATGGCCCGCGCCATCATCAATGGTACCCAAGCCTAAGCTCGCTCATATTCCCATAAAGGGGCCTTCGGGCCCTTTTTTATTACTGAAAAAATTTTCCTCCTGTCGGCAAATAGATAAGCACCGGAAACAGAAAATTCATTTTTACGGACTGGCAAGCGTCATCTGCCTCTGCTTGACTTAGCATTCGTCATCTCGAAGGTCAGGGAGTCAATGATGCTCAGATTCGGCTATGAAGTGGAACAGCAAAAGGTTGAATTACAGGCCAGCAACTGGAATGGATTTGAGCGTTTGTTTGTCGACGGTAAAGTGGTATCCAGCAAATTCAACCTAGGGCTGCACAGCGAGCACAGCTTCAAGTTGCGTAACGGTGTACGTTGCCGAATGCAACTCCTGGTTGACCCCACCACAGAGCTGACTATCTGTCGCATCTACAAGTGTAACCGCCTGCTGGCGAGCCTCAAACAGGGGAAACAGCAGTCAAGCCGCTCACATCTGCAACACTGGTTGCTACTGGGGGGATTGGTGTGCGTGCTATTAGTTTATCTTTGATTTACCGAGCACACATTCAACCATAGGGTTAACGCTTGTCAGTATGATTGATCTTGTTGAGCAGCATGAGCAGCTGCCCTCTTTCCGGCTCATCCAAGGCTGCCATAAACTTCTCGTTGACCCGCTCGGCCTCGCGGATTAAGTCCTGCTCCATCGCCTTGGCCTGATCGGTCAGGAAAATTTGAAACGCACGCCGGTTGTCTTCTTCCTGATGGCGATAGATTAAGCCTTGTACCTGCAGTTGATCCAGCAGGCGTGTCATGGTGTAGTTGGCCACATCACAGCGACGTGACAACTCGGTTTGGCTGATCCCTTCCTCTTGCCAGAGCGCAAACAACACAGGCCAGAGTTTAATATCCAGCTGATAACGCTTCAGGCGGCTATCCAGTTCATGTTGCAATTCCACGTTCAGATGGGATACCAGATAACCGAGACTCTCTTTGCGGTTCAAGCAACACCTCCTGTACTTCAGGGCTTGTCTGTTCGCTATCGGCAGGGCTTCGCCCCATTCAGCAAAATCGCTTATTCTGCTTCATTGGCGCCGGGCCATTTCCACTGCCGAGTTTAACTATACCACTGTGCCAAATGATTGACCTACTCAGTGGCATGAAAGCAGCGCAAGGTAGGACATCTCCAGCGGAATAAATCTGCATTGACCGCCCTATACGCAGCTTTTTAACTCGCCTTTTGGGGCATATCTACCAGTCCAGTATCCGCTTTAAACTTGAGTGGCGGCCTTGATTCTGAGTCAATCAAACTTCTATACGAATGGTATTAATACTACCACCTGCTGAATATTTCACTAACACAAGAAAGGAGAATAATGGGGCATTTACAGTCAGGCTACTGTAAATAAAGGTTTTATATCTGCCTGAATGGCAAAGCGATTCCTTTGACTTTTAACTCAGTAAATAGGTTTCGGCAAAGCGATAGAAACAGGCACGCCCAAGCCTGGCCTTTAGACCTCGAGGCAAGCTTACCAATAGCCCGGATTCGGCGCTCTCAAAGGCATTGAGCCCCAGCACCTCGAACTCATTACCCTGGGAGCAAACCAGGGCAAAACGGCTGCTCTCGGCCTCGATATCCAGCTGCTTGTAATCAACTATGATGAGCGGTGTGTCGGCCACCGCTACCTTCAAACGCTCTGCCGGGGTAATCAACAGATGTTCACCCTCGATGCAGTGCAAAATACTACTGAAGAGCCTGGCGAACTTGGCCGGCAACGGTGAGTTGAGATAATACCAGTCGCCTTTAACGTCTATCTCAAACAGGGCTTGCTGCTGACACAAGTCCGGCCTTGCCCCAAGCCCTTTCAGAGCGTCACTCACCTTGTCTGCCGACTGTTTCATCCTGACTTCCTATTCTTGGGTTCCCTATTCATGGGCTCCACACTTTTGGAGCCCTATTCTTGGCGCTCTCAGGCTTGCGTTTGAGTCAGCTCCAGCAAGGCTTCGATGGGGTGCCTGGGCCTAAAGCCACCAAAGCGTTTGACCTGGCTGCGACAGGAGTAGCCGGACACCAGTATCTGCTCCTGCGGCAGCGACTTTATCGCCTCGTCCCAGGACATCTCATACAGAGCCTTGGAGCGTGGCAGGTTTTCCAGCTCATGGCCATAGGTACCGGCCATGCCGCAACAACCCAGATTCACGGTTCCCAACTTGGCACCAAAACGGGCAAAGATGGTTTGCCATTCTTTGGCAGTGCCGGGGCGAGCACTGGATTCAGTGCAGTGGCTGAACCAGGTGAACTCGCGCCCGCTTGCAGACAGTTGCGGTAACTGCTCGAGCATGGCACTGAGCCACTCGCTGGCAAGCTGGACATTGAATTGGCCGCGCTTGGCGCCGAGCGCCTCACGGTATTCGTCGCGATAAACCAGCACCAACGCCGGATCTACCCCCACCATGGGCATGCCAAGGGCATGCACCTGATTGAGAAAATCGGCGGCGGTCTGTGCCGTCTTGGCAAACTGCTCCAGAAAGCCCTTGATATGAGCCGGTTTACCGTTGGGCTTGAACGGCAGCAATACCGGCTTGAGTCCAAGCGCTTCGATCAGGCGAATAAAGCGATAAACCAGTTCGGCATCGTAGAAGCTGTTGAAAGGATCCTGCACTACCAACACATAGTTTTGTCGCTCAGCGGCGGGGATAGCGCTCAAGGCGTTGAGATCATAACCACGGCTGGGGTGAGCATCCAGGCGCTGTTTCAGCGTAGGAACAGACAGCGCAGGCGCATCCACATACCCCAGAGCCTTCTTAATCACCCACTTGGATAGAGGATTCTGCGCCGCAAAGTTACTCAGCCGGGGCGCCTTGGCCATCAGCTGCACCGAATCCTCGACACCGGCCACCAGATAATCCTTGGCGGGACGCTGATAACGGCGGTAATAGATACTGAAAAACTGTGCCCGGAACTTGGGGACATCCACCTTCACCGGACACTGGCCGGAGCACGCCTTACAGGCGAGACAGCCCTTGAGCGACTCCATCACCTCGTGGGAATAGTCGTATTCTTTCTTGGCGTTGAGGCTGTTCTGCAGCCGCTGCAATAAGCCCATGGGTTTGGACTTGGCCAGCAGATTGACGTCAACGCCTTCAGATTCCAGCAGTCGCAGCCACTCACGCATTAATCCGGCGCGGCCCTTGGGCGAATGGATCCTGTCTCCAGTCACCTTGAAAGAGGGGCACATGGGCGAAAAGCGGCTGTAGTTGAAACACAGGCCGTTGCCGTTACAATTCATCACATCCGGGAAGGCATCGCGGACACTGACAGGTATTTGCCTATCGAAACTACCGCGCTTGGTACTGTCGACATTGTAGATAAGCTGTTGGCCTTTGGGCGCCACCAGCTTACCCGGGTTGAGTTTATTCTGGGGGTCGAACAGCGTCTTAATTTCTTCAAGCTCGCTCCAAAGCTGCTCGCCAAATACCTGGGGGCCATACTCACCACGCACGCCTTTACCGTGCTCGCCCCACATCAGGCCGCCGTATTTCTGCGTCAGTGCTGCCACTTGATCCGAGACGGTGCGCAGCAAGGCTTCATCCTTGGGATCGCACATATCCAGCGCCGGACGCACGTGCAGCACCCCGGCATCCACATGGCCGAACATGCCGTATTGCAGTTGATGGCTATCCAACAGGGCACGGAACTCCATGATATAGTCGGCGAGCTTTTCCGGTGGTACGGCGGTATCTTCGGCGAAGGCTATCGGTTTGCGGCGGCCTTTGGTGGCCCCGAGCAGCCCGACCGCCTTCTTGCGCATGGCATAAATCTTATTGATGGAACCGGCATCCCGGGTAAGCTGATACCCAAGCACCCCTTTTTCACCGGCAGCAATCTGTGCATCCAGCGCCACGGCCAGACGCTCTGCCCGCTCATCGACCTGGGCTTGTTCTCCGGCAAACTCCACCATGTTAAGGCCATCGATTACCTTGCCGGGCACTTCCTGGATAAGCTCGGATACCGAGTGCCAGATAATGTCTTCCCGCGCCAGATTCAGCACCTTGGAATCGACGGTTTCCACCACAGTGGCATTGGCGAGCACCAAGTCGGGCGCATGGCGCAGTGCCGATTCAAAAGAGTCATACTTGATGTTGACCATAAGGCGGCTGGCCGGCAAAGGGGTGATATCCAGTTTGGCCTCAGTCACCACCGCCAGCGTACCCTCTGAGCCCGTGAGGATCCGCGACAGATTGAATTCGCAGAGCTGTTGATCCCAGACATTTTTCAGATCGTAACCGGTCAAAAAACGGTTCAGCTTGGGAAAGCGCTGTTCAATCAGCTCTCGCTGCTCACGGCAGCGACGGGCCACCTCGGTAATCAACTTGTTGCCGAGCGGGTTGTCAGTGACCTTCTCACCCGATTCCAGTGCCTCGCGGCTCACCGGAGCCGTGTGCAGCACACTGCCATCCACCAACACACTGGTAAGCTCCAGCACATGATCCGAGGTCTTGCCATACACCAGCGAGCCGGCGCCGGAAGCATCGGTATTGATCATGCCGCCCAGAGTGGCACGGTTGGAGGTGGAAAGATCCGGGCTGAAGAAAAAGCCGTGCGGCCGCAGCGCATCATTGAGCGCATCCTTGACCACACCGGCCTCGACTCTGACCCAACCTTCCTCTGGATTAACTTCCAGCACCCGGTTCATATGGCGCGAGAGGTCCAGCACTATCCCATGGGTCAGCGCCTGGCCATTGGTTCCTGTACCACCGCCGCGGGCACTGAAGACCACCTTGGCAAAAGCTTCCTCACAGGCGAGCCGCAACGCCATGGCAATATCGGCGCTGTCTCTGGGATAGAGCACCGCCTGCGGCAGGAACTGATAGACAGAGTTATCCGTCGCTTGAGCCAAGCGGGCACTGTAGCGCCTGTCGATATCGCCGCGAAAGCCTCGCTGCTCAAGCGCATCCAGATAATCCAGATACAGGGGTTCCAGAGTTTGTTGGTGTGATAATAGGGGTAACATCTTATTGCTCGGCTCAATTATTGTTATCGGGCCATTATAAACAAAAAGAAGCCGCTAAAAAGCGGCTTCTTTCATAACTTACTGAGTTGTTTCAAGCTTAGCCGTGGGCTTCAGCCAGGTACAACCAGGTGTCGATCACTGTGTCGGGGTTCAGAGACACTGTGTCTATGCCCTGCTCCACCAACCAGGCAGCGAAGTCGGCGTGATCCGAAGGACCCTGACCACAGATACCCACGTAAGCACCCTTGGCCTTGGCAGACTTGATAGCCATCGCCAGCAATGCCTTAACGGCTTCGTTACGCTCGTCGAACAGGTGACTGATGATGCCCGAGTCACGGTCCAGACCCAGAGTCAGCTGAGTCAGGTCGTTGGAGCCGATGGAGAAACCATCAAACATCTCCAGGAACTGATCCGCCAGCAGGGCGTTGGATGGCAGTTCACACATCATGATGACGCGCAGACCATCTTTACCACGCTCCAGACCCTGCTCTTTCAGCAGTTCGATAACCTGACGGCCTTCTTCAAGAGTACGAACGAACGGGATCATGATCTCTACGTTCTTCAGCCCCATGTCGTTACGAACCCGCTTGATGGCTTCACACTCGAGGGCGAAACAATCACGGAACGACTCGGAGATATAGCGGCTGGCGCCACGGAAGCCCAGCATTGGGTTCTCTTCCTCTGGCTCGTACTTGTCACCGCCGATCAGGTTGGCATATTCGTTTGACTTGAAGTCAGACATACGCACGATGGCCTTCTTGGGGTGGAATGCTGCAGCGATAGAAGAGATACCTTCCACCAGACGGGCAACATAGTATTCAACCGGAGATTCATAACCGGCAATCATCTCGGTGATCTCGGCTTTCAGCTCATCGGTTTGCTGATCAAATTCCAGCAGAGCCTTGGGGTGAATACCTATCATGCGGTTGATGATGAACTCGAGACGGGCCAGACCCACACCTTCGTTAGGCAGACGGGCAAAGTCGAAGGCGCGGTCAGGGTTACCCACGTTCATCATTATCTTCATCGGCAGATCAGGCATGGAATCTACGCGGCTGGAAATCACATCAAACTCCAGCTTGCCTTGATAGATATAACCTGTGTCGCCTTCAGCGCAGGATACCGTCACTTCCTGACCGTTTTGAATTTTGTCGGTCACGTCACCACAACCCACTACCGCAGGCACGCCCAGTTCACGGGCAATGATAGCAGCGTGACAAGTACGACCACCACGGTTGGTGACAATGGCGCTGGCGCGCTTCATGATAGGTTCCCAATCCGGGTCGGTCATATCGGTAACCAGTACATCGCCTGGCTGGATCTTGTCCATTTCGTCGATAGATTTGAGCACCTTGGCAACACCTGAACCCACCTTGTGGCCAATGGCACGACCCTCACAGATCACTTCGCCACGGCTCTTGAGGTGATAACGCTCAATCAGCTGCACATCTTCACGGGAGCGTACGGTTTCAGGGCGAGCCTGAACTATGTAGAGACGACCGTCGTTACCGTCTTTGGCCCATTCGATATCCATCGGACGGCCATAATGCTTTTCAATGATCATCGCCTGCTTGGCCAGCTCCATCACTTCTTCATCATTGATGGAGAAAGTCATGCGCTGTTCTTTGGCGACATCTTCAATTTTCACCTGCTTGCCGTGAGATGCATCATCCGAGTACACCATCTGGATCAGCTTGCTGCCGATGTTACGACGAACAACGGCCTTGTGACCGGCAGTCAGGGTTGGCTTGTGTACGTAGAACTCGTCTGGGTTAACCGCACCTTGTACTACCATTTCGCCCAAACCGAAGGAAGAAGTGATAAATACCACGTCCTTGTTACCGGACTCGGTATCCATGGTGAACATCACGCCTGAAGCCGCCTTGTCGGAACGTACCATGCGCTGAACACCGGCTGACAGCGCCACACCGCGATGGTCGTAACCCTGATGCACACGATAGGAGATAGCGCGATCATTGAACAGGGAGGCAAACACATGCTTGATGGCAACCAATACAGCTTCGAAGCCCTTCACGTTGAGGAAGGTTTCTTGCTGACCGGCAAATGAAGCGTCGGGCATATCTTCTGCAGTGGCAGAGGAACGCACGGCGAATGAGGCGTCTTGGGTTTCAGAGGCTAATTTTTCGTAGGCTTCCCGAATCGCTTGTTCGAGTTCTGGCTGAAATGGGGTTTCGATAACCCACTGTCTGATCTGTGCACCAACTTTAGCCAGTGCGTTGACATCATCTACATCCAATGTGTCAAGAATGTCGTATATCTTCTGGTTTACTCCACTTTGCTCAAGAAACTCATTGAACGCGTGGGATGTGGTCGCAAAGCCGCCAGGTACTTGAACACCGGCATTGGCCAGATTACTGATCATTTCACCAAGGGAAGCGTTTTTACCGCCGACCTTGTTGACGTCACCCATGCCTAATTCCTGATACCAGAGTACGTATTGCTGCACAGTTCTATCTCCGCAAGTTTATTTCAGTGGCCCCTTCACACGAGGGCAGCGGCATTTTACACTCCGTGGCAACAAGCGTAAATCTATAATTTTATTTGTAATTTTATTACTACACGAGGTCGGCATGGCACGTAAAGTATTCTACATTTCTGATGGAACAGCGATCACGGCCGAAGTGTTTGGTCACGCAGTACTTTCTCAATTTCCATTGGAATTTGACTCACTTACCATTCCTTTTGTGGAAAATACTGCTAAGGCAGAAGCCGTTAAAAAGCAGATTAATGATAGTTTTATTACAACAGGGGAACGGCCTCTGGTGTTTCATTCCATCGTCAAACCGGAAATTCGCGACATCATTTATTCCAGTGAAGGCCTGGACTACGACTTTCTCAACACTTTTGTCGCGCCACTGGAGCAACAATTGGGGGTACCGGCCAGCCCGGCACTGCATCGCACCCATGGTATGGCCAACGCAGGTTACGATGCCCGTATCGACGCCATTAACTTTGCCATGGAAAACGACGACGGCCAGACCATGAAGCATATGGACAAGGCCGACATTATCCTGCTTGGGGTTTCCCGCTGCGGCAAGACGCCATCAAGCCTCTATCTGTCGATGCAGTTTGGTATCAAGGCCGCCAACTATCCTTTTATTCAGGATGATATGGACAACCTCAAGCTGCCCGAGGTGCTGAAACGCAACAAATCCAAACTGTTTGGGCTGACCATTGAACCCGTACGCCTGCATGAGATACGTCAGAGCCGAATGGAGAACAGTCGCTATTCCTCCTTGCGCCAATGCCGCCTCGAAGTCAAAGAGGTGGAGATGATGTTCAAGAAAGAGCGCATCCCTTATATAGACACCACCAACCAATCGGTCGAGGAAATTGCCACCAAGATCCTCGATGCCACGGGTCTTGAGCGCCATATGTTCTGAAAATCCCCCCAGGCGGCAGACAAAACCTGCCCGAGTTGAAACTGAGTTACAGAATGGCATTTTCTGGCTAACTACTTGTTACCACAGTGCGAACCCTGAATGGCTCAAGTGGGACTTGACACTTTTTCAAGGCCCACTTGGGCAATTATCGGACAATTGCCACTTTGCAGCTCGGCTCGATTGGTTATAATCCGACACAAGATAAGCGCAAAGCGCTCAAGAAATTTCCCCCGGTATCATGAATGACCATTAAAACAGACGAATTACGCACCTCTCTCTTATGTAAAGTGATCTCACCTGCCCAACTCGCATCTGAGTATCCATTGACTCAGGAAGCCGCAGACTACCTGGTTGAACAACGCCGCGAAGTCGAAGCCATTATTCAGGGTGACGATCCGCGTTTGTTGGTCATCATAGGACCCTGCTCCATCCATGACACAGAAGCGGCCCTGGAGTATGCCGGTCGCTTGGCCAAGCTGCACCATGAACTCAAAGACGATCTCTGCATTCTGATGCGGGTCTATTTTGAGAAGCCCCGCACCATAGTCGGCTGGAAAGGCCTGATTTCCGATCCTGACTTGGACGGCAGCTTCAGCCCCAATAAAGGCCTGCGCCTTGCCCGCAAGTTACTGCAGCAGATCACCGAGCTGAAACTGCCTATCGCCACCGAGTTTTTGGATATGGTGAATGGTCAGTATATTGCCGATCTCATCACTTGGGGCGCCATCGGGGCCCGCACCACAGAAAGCCAAATTCACCGCGAAATGGCCTCGGCACTCTCCTGCCCGGTAGGCTTCAAGAACGGTACCGACGGCAACATCAATATCGCCGTCGATGCAGTGCGCGCCGCCAGAGAACCACATATCTTCTACTCTCCGGACAAAGACGGCTCACTGGCGGTCTACCGCACCCATGGTAATCCGTACGGGCATATCATTCTGCGCGGCGGTAAAACTCCCAACTACAGTGAGCAACATGTGACCAAAGCCAGAGAGCAGATGGACTCGGTTGGGATCCACTCCGGCATAGTGGTCGACTTCAGCCATGGTAACAGCCAGAAGCAGCACAAGAAGCAGCTGGAAGTCGCCGAAGATATCATGACGCAGCTGCGCAGCGGCTCCACCGCCATTGCCGGTATCATGGCCGAGAGTTTTATTGTGGAAGGCAATCAGAAAGTGGTTGCCGGTGAGCCACTCACTTACGGCAAAAGCATCACGGATGCCTGCCTGCACTGGGAAGACTCGGAAAAGCTGCTCAGAGATCTGGCCGCTGCTGCCAAGGAAAGACGCCGCCTGCAGGGCAAATGAGTCGCCCAGATACGGACCACTGAAATGGAATCGCCCCGGTATCTCCACGCTGGAGATGTCGGGGCTTTTTCATGCCCGGATACATTTGAACATCCAATATTTTTCATGCAGGGCTTTCTGGCCCAGGCTGTCAATCCGCCTTTGGTCGAACTATAATACCGCCCCTGATTTTCCAGCATAACCTTGAGGTTGCCGTATGCCAGAAACGACACAGAGCCAATATGAAGTGGCGGTAGCACGCCGAATTGAACAAGCCGAGGCTCGGGTGATCAAGGCGGTTTTCCCGTCCATTACCAATCATCACAACACACTGTTTGGCGGTGAAGCCCTCGCCTGGATGGATGAAACCGCCTTTATCGCCGCCACCCGCTTTTGTCGCAAGACACTGGTCACCGTCAGCTCTGACAGAATCGATTTCAAAAAACCGATCCCCGCCGGTAGCCTGGCAGAATTGATCGCCCGGGTGATCCATGTGGGCAACACCTCGATGAAAGTCGAAGTGAACATTTTTGTAGAAGATATGTATCAGGATAAGCGCGAGCACGCTATCCGCGGTGTCTTCACCTTCGTGGCTGTCGATGAAGACAGAAAGCCGACCCAGATCTGGAGTGATGATCTGGCCAACTAAGCCCTCGCATAATCCTGGCCTGTATCTGGCTACAGGCTTTTTAGGTTTCATTCTGCAACAGTCTTTGCCGCTGAAAAGGCTTTTATTGACCGTCATTCTCGACTAAAGTCTAAAAGCGACAGTAACAAAAAGTCACTTAAACCCTGATAAAGCAATAGGATTATTTGTCACTTTTCTGTTACATTGACCCTTCTTCAGCGTGCAGAGCCATAATCATAACAAGCCATGAAGCCAGAAAACTTAAATATTATCATCGCCGATGATCACCCTTTATTTCGCAATGCCCTGCGCCAGGCGCTTAACAGTGGTTTATCCAATACCCGCTGGTTTGAGGCCGACAGTGCCGATGCGCTGCAAAAACTGCTTGAGCAAACTCATCAGGGCTATGATCTGGTACTACTGGATCTGCAGATGCCGGGCTCCCATGGCTACTCCACCCTTATCCATCTGCGCGCCCACTTCCCCGAACTGCCGGTGATAGTGATTTCAGCCCACGAAGATGCCGCCACCATCAGCCGTGCCCTGCACTACGGCGGCGCCGGTTTTATTCCCAAATCGGCTTCGATGGAAACCTTTATCGAAGCAATCACCGCAGTAATGTTCGGCGATATCTGGCTGCCTCAAGGCATAGAGTTGGTTGAAATCAATGATGAGGACGAAACCGACAAGGTCGCCGGCAAGCTCTCTGAGCTGACGCCGCAGCAATACAAGGTGTTGCAGATGTTTGCCGAAGGCCTGCTCAACAAGCAGATAGCCTACGACCTGGGCGTATCCGAGGCGACCATCAAGGCCCACGCCACCGCTATCTTCCGTAAGCTGGGGGTTCGCAACCGCACCCAAGCCGTGATAGCGCTGCAGCAACTGGGGATGGAAAAGGTCGAGATCAACTGATCTCACCGCTTCCCAAAGATTTTTCAGTCCTCCATGGCGGCACATTTGCCAAGATAGATGATTTCCGGCGCACCCGGGCACAACACTTCGACACACTCATCGCCGGTGCAGATAAGATGTGACCAGCCTTCGCTGTGTCCATGGAAGAAACTGATTGGGCTTTCCTGCGACCAGGCGTGATCTTTAATCAGGCGGCTGTTGTAACCCTGTTCGTCCCCAAGCTCGCTCAGCGCCTGCCAAAGTTCCAGCAACCCATGTTCATCCAACATACGAAACGCAGTGACCGAGTGGTAATGCAGCCGATAGCGCCCTTCACTCGGTAAATGAAACAGCTCCAGGCTGAGATCGACTCCGGGATGGGGCGTATTTTTGATTTGATAGCGTTTGCCGCCGGGAAGCTGCAACATGAAATCACCGCCCCAGAAGAGCCCGGTGATAAAAAGATCCCCCTGCTCAAAGGGTGTCTGCCATCTGCCTATTTTCATGCTCCCTCCCATTAATCCCTACGCTCGTTAATCCCCCCTCAGACAAAAGTGGGGTAAACAAGAAAGTACTCAACAAGCGGATACCGGGCAATGGCCGCTATAACGCATAAAAAAGCGCCGCCGGGGCAAACCCTCGGCGGCGCTGCATTTGAGAGGCTCAGCGTTTACAAGCCCAGATGGCCGGCATGAAACTTAAGCTGCTCGTCGATAAATGAGGCGATAAAATAGTAGCTGTGATCATAGCCGGGGTGGCTGTGAAAACTCAGCGCAATTCCAGCATCAGTGGCTGCGGCCTGCAAGGCCTGTGGCAGTAACTGCTCGGCCAGAAACAGATCACTCTCGCCCTGATCAACCCGCATCGGTAGCCCTTTGGCACCACTTTTTATCAGCTCTACCGTGTCATAAGCCTTCCAAGCCTCCCTGTCGCTGCCAAGATAGGCAGCAAACGCCTTCTGGCCCCAAGGGCACTGGCTAGGATGACTGATGGGGGCAAAGGCACTGGCGCTGAGATAACGGCCCGGATTTTTAAGGGCTATCATCAGCGCACCGTGGCCGCCCATGGAGTGACCGGCAATGGCGCGCTTATCCGATACCGGAAAGTGCTGTTCTATCAATGCCGGCAACTCATCTACCACATAGTCATACATACGATAGTGGCTGCTCCAGGGGGCCTGGGTAGCATTGACATAAAAACCGGCCCCCAACCCCAGATCGTAGGCGGCATCATCGGCATCGGCCACGCCTTCTCCGCGCGGACTGGTATCCGGGCAAACAATGGCCAGCCCCAGCTGAGACGCGAGGCGCTGGGCCCCGGCCTTTTGCATAAAGTTTTCATCCGTACAGGTCAACCCGGAGAGCCAATACAACACAGGTACCTTTTGGCTATTGGCCTGCTCCGGCAGATAGATGGCGAAACGCATCTCGCAGTTCAGACTGCTGGAGTGATGACGATACTGCTTGTGCCAGCCTCCAAACGACCTGTTGTTACTGATATTTTCCATCAGAAGGTCCTCAGAAGTGGATCACGCTGCGAATGCTCTTGCCTTCATGCATCAGCTCGAAGGCTTCATTGATATCTTCAAGCCCCATGGTGTGGGTGATAAAGTCATCCAGCTTGAATTTACCGGCCAGATAATCTTCCACTATGCCAGGCAATTGTGAGCGTCCTTTGACACCACCGAAAGCCGAGCCTTTCCACACCCGGCCGGTCACCAGTTGGAAAGGTCTGGTGGAGATCTCCTGTCCGGCACCGGCAACCCCGATGATCACTGACTCGCCCCAGCCCTTGTGGCAACACTCGAGCGCCGAGCGCATCACATCCACATTGCCGATACACTCGAACGAATAATCGACGCCGCCGTCGGTCAAATCCACAATCACCTGCTGAATAGGCTTGTCATAGTCCTTGGGGTTGATGCACTCGGTTGCCCCCAGCTTCTTTGCCAGTTCAAACTTGGATTCATTGACATCTATGCCTATGATGCGACCGGCCTTGGCCATCACAGCGCCAATCACCGCCGACAACCCTATGCCGCCGAGCCCGAAGATGGCCACTGTGGTACCCTCTTCCACCTTGGCAGTGTTCATTACAGCGCCCATGCCGGTAGTGACACCGCAGCCCAGAAGGCAGATCTCTTCCAGCGGTGCCGACTTGTTGACTTTGGCCAGGGAGATCTCAGGCAATACAGTATATTCAGAGAAAGTCGAGCAGCCCATGTAGTGGAAAATCGGCTTGCCGTCTTTGAAGAAACGGGTGGTACCATCCGGCATCAGGCCCTTGCCCTGGGTCTCGCGGATCTTCTGACACAGGTTAGTCTTGCCGGAGCGGCAGAACTTACACTCACCGCATTCAGGCGTGTAAAGAGGAATAACATGATCTCCCACCGCCACACTGGTGACGCCTTCGCCGACCATCTCCACTATACCGCCGCCCTCATGGCCGAGAATGGCCGGAAACACGCCTTCTGGGTCGTCGCCGCTCAAAGTAAAGGCATCGGTATGACACACACCACTGGCAACAATGCGCACCAATACCTCACCGGCCTTGGGCAACATCACATCCACCTCTTCCATCTTCAACGGCTCACCGGCAGCCCAGGCTACGGCGGCGCGGGACTTGATAAATTTGTCTGTCATTGTCGCTTCCTTCTGTTGTGATTGATTCGGTAACGAACCTCTTGGCTCATAAACCGGTTGCCAACATTGTATTTATTCCCAAATAAAAGATAATCAGCCAAATATACAAATCACTTTTACTGAGAAGTAATAATGAACCACTGGGAAGGGATCAGCGAATTTATCGCCGTGGCCGAGAGCCAGAGCTTTACCCGCGCCGCCGAGCGGCTCAACTTGTCTGTAGCGCAGATAAGCCGCCAAATCGCCGCGCTGGAGAAACGCCTGGCAAGCAAACTCTTTTATCGCACTACCCGCAAGGTGTCGCTCAGTGAAGAGGGTCAGCTTTATTATCGCCACTGCCGCTTGCTGCAAGATGGTATAGAAGAAGCCGAACGCGCCCTTGGCAGTTTGAAACAAACCCCGCAGGGCATGCTGCGGGTGACGGCGCCGGTCACTTACGGCGAGCAGTTTATTCTGCCGCTGCTGAATGACTTTCTCTGCCTGCACCCCAAGCTGGATCTGCAACTGGATCTCAACAACAAGACGCTGGATCTGATTGATGGCGGTTATGATTTGGCGATTCGGCTGGGTAAGCTGGCGGACTCCAGCTTGATGGCGCGGCGTCTTGGCAGTCGCCGCAATTATGTCTGTGCCAGCCCGGAGTATCTGGCCAACCACGGCGTGCCCCACACTCTGGGCGAGCTGCATCGGCATCAATGTTTACTGGGTAACCACCCTTACTGGCGTTTTATCGAGCAGGGCCAGGAACGTCAATGGCGTTTGAGTGGCCGCTTGGTGTGTAATTCTGGCCCTGGGTTATTGGATGCTGCCCGCAAAGGGCTCGGGCTGGTGCAACTGCCCGATTATTATGTCGGTGAGGATCTCGCCAGCGGCGCCCTGGTATCTGTGCTCGAGGCTTACCAGGCGGCGCCTGAGGGTATTTGGGCCTTATACCCACATAACCGCCATCTGTCGCCCAAGGTCAGTCTACTCTTGGACTTTTTGCAGCAGGCGCTGCCGGAGGCGCCGGATCTGGGCAAGTCTTGAATGGATGCCCTGCCTTGAATGGATGACAGGTCTTGAGCTGCAGCCAGATCTTAAATAGGAACTGAATTCTGCGTAGACTCTGAATCCTGCATAGCCGCTAAAATTTCAACTCTCTGAGCTTTCGAGTCCCCGTGATTTCGAATCTCTGTGATTTCAAATCTAGACTTGGCAGGCTTACCCCTGACGCGTCTTAGCGCGCTGCCAGTGCAGCAGATATTTATCCAGCTCATTGGCAAAAGCTTGTCTATCTGCCTGGCTCAACTTGGGACTGCCACCGGTATCTATACCGCTGGCACGCAGGGTATCGAGAAAATCCCGCATATTGAGGCGGGCACGCACATTGTCGCGATTCAGCAGCTCACCGCGGCTATTGAGCGCCTTGGCGCCCTTGTCTATCACCTCGGCCGCCAGCGGAATATCATTGCTGATCACCAAATCGCCGGCCTGACACAGGCGCACGATTTCGTTATCGGCCACATCAAACCCCTTGGGAACTTGTAAGGTTTTGACACTGGCAGCACCTGTTATCCTGAGCGCCTGATTGGCGACAAAAGTGACATTGATGCCGGTACGCGCCGCCGCCCGCACTAACATTTCGCGGATCACTACCGGGCAGGCATCGGCATCGACCCAGATTTGTGCCAGGTCTGATGCCTGCTCATTTTGATTCTGCTGCACTCGCGCTCCTTTAGTTTGCAATAAAATTTGCATGCCATTCTATCCCAAGCCACGTATCGGTGCGCGCTAAATCCCCATGCCTACAATCAAGCATTTTGCCCGGGAGCGTATCAACACTTCGCCCTCCTGAGCATCAACTCAAACGCTTTCAATCGTGCTCTTCTGCCAGTTTGGCACACCAGTCATCATACTCAAGCGGCTCGTGCCCACGCGCACCTTGCTCTTCCGTGTAATCGCAATAGTTGCACCACAGCGTCAATGCCCGGCGATAAGCCTCACCACTCAAATTAAAGCGGGATAACGGCACAACCGGTAAAATAGTGGCCAACTCATCAAGCTCATCTAGCATCTGCCAACAGATATCGGCCCGAATACACAAACAATACGGCACTTCATGCAACGCAAAATCCAGGCTGTCCAACAGACTGCGGGCCAAATGCAATGCTGCTTGCTGGCGCAGGAAGTCTGTAACCCCACTATCGGCCAGTATTTGCTGCAGCAAAATCTCGGGAGACGGATTATCAATGCCTTCTGCGGCATTCAGTAGCGGCCGCATTTTGATATAAGTATCCTGCAGCCCATAAGCGCAGTAGAGCCAAAGTTTTACTCTGGGCTCATCAAAACGTGCCAGCCAAAACGCCTGCAACTTTGGCAGTAATCCGGGGTGGGCCAAGGGCAGTGCCAGTGAAGGACTGTCCAGCTCAAGTTGCCTAACCTCCTCGCTCGCGGCTTGCGGGGCGTTTATATCCGGCTGTGAACGGCAGAGAGCCAATTCACATAGCGACTCAAGGTAAGATGCCAGCGCCTCACCCTCGAGCGCGTCTATGCGCTCAAGCACGGCTGCTAACTCTTTTTTCCATAAAGACTTAATTCCGCTCGCCCTGGCCTCGAGGTAAGCTCGCCAATCGCCGGCAATATCCAAGTTAGGGATCATTTTCCAACCATAAATTATCTATCACTCTTTGTATAAAAGGCCTGTAGCTCGCTTGAAATCGCATCCTGGTAGCTGGAGCTCAAAAACTGGCCCCAAGCTCTGCCCTCTTTGAAAACCTTATTGACTGTATCGACCAAGAAAACGCTTTGCACTATGGCCCATTGATTATCCAACTTGGCTACATAATCTGCCGGGGAGAGTGCTTCTTCACTGATTTTGGGGCAAAAGATAATAACCTGAAGATACAAACCCCAAACTAGCGGCAAGAATCCCACCTTAAACGCGACTCTGTTCCTTAACTGGCTGATGTAAGTATCCATATCTGAAGGCAACTCAGCCAGACAAACCATAGCTACGGCTCTATTGCTGGCCCAGGTTTGCCTTTTCAAAAGCGCGACGCACCCGGGGATCTTTGCTTCACATTCCTGAACCGGCTTGAAGCCCTGTGCCTTCAAAGCCAGCGCCATGGATTTGCCTACAGCTGTTATCGTCATACTTGACTCTCCGGACAACCACTAGCAGCTAATACTGGGTGTCTCAAAGCAGTTAAAGCAGTTAATACTGGGTGTCTCAAAGCAGTTAAAGCAGTTAATACTGGGTGTCTCAATTATTTTTGTTGGGTGTTTGGCTTGTCGGCGTTACTCAGTGGCAGGCGCTTCCCTGTGGTAGTGGATAAGATCATGAAACACTGCGGGTTGATCTCTTAAGTTGCGGTAACCATGGGGTTTATCTGCGGCAAAGCGCACGGCCTCACCCTGCTGTAATGGCTGCCACTGACCATCGACTAACACTTCCATAGTGCCGCTCAACACGATCACATGCTCGGTCACACCCGCCTCATGGGGCTCGGAGAGACGCTCATAGTGCGGCAATAGGGTAAGTTCAAACATTTCAAAACCAAAGCGAGGCTCAAAGGGAAATAGCGACGCCACTAACATGCCATCGGTTGCAGGCTTTTGGCGTAATGCATCGGCGTTACGAAAGACGGCGCCTTGGCTCTCGGGCATTGGCTCCAGAAAGGTCGAGAGGGAGGTATTAAAACCGCTGGCGATTTTCCACAGAGTAGCAATAGTGGGGCTAGATTCGCCGCGCTCAATCTGGCCTATCATGGCCTTGCTTACGCCTGTCTCGAGTGCCGCTTTATCTAAACTCCAACCCTTTTGGCTGCGCAGTTGCTTTAGGGTCGCGGCAAGATAGCTATTGATGGTCTGCATTAGGTTCTGGCGCTTAAAAAATTATTTGTACGTTATAACGCACAGGTGCTATCTTGTCTATCTCGTGCGTTATAGCGCACAAGAAATGGTTCGACGATCAAGGCTAAGGTAGGTAGAGGAGTAAGGATGATGTGGCGCGAGGCTTTAGGACTATCAAAAATATCGGCGGGCTTTATTGCCGTGCTGGTGGGCTACAGCAGTTCGGCGGTGATTATCCTGCAGGCGGCGGATGCCGTGGGCGCGACATCGGCACAAATGAGTTCATGGCTGTGGGCCTTGGGTGTCGGCATGGGGCTCACCAGTATTGGCCTGTCTCTCTACTATAAAAATCCGGTGCTTACGGCATGGTCGACCCCAGGGGCGGCGCTGATGGTCACCAGCCTTACGGGATTAAGTATCCACGAAGCCGTTGGTGCCTTCCTGATTAGCTCTTTGTTGATCACGCTTTGCGGCTTGGCAGGCTGGATGGATAAGCTTATTCGTATCATGCCGCAGTCAGTCGCTTCGGCCATGTTGGCGGGGATTTTACTGCAGTTTGGCTTAGGGCTGTTTCAAGCCATGCAGACTCAACTGAGTTTAATCCTATTGATGTTATTGGTGTTTATTGTGCTTAAGCCCTGGGCGCCGCGCTACATTATGTTGCTTACCCTTGTCGCGGGGATAGGGATGAGTTATCAATTGGATCTACTGAAACTCGATAAGCTTGAGCTGCAATTCGCCGCCCCCGTATGGATAGCGCCAGCGTTTTCTATAGCCAACGTGGTAGGTGTGGCGCTGCCCTTATTTGTGGTGACTATGGCCTCACAAAATATGCCAGGGGTAGCAGCGCTTCACGGCCATGGTTATCGCCCGCCTATCTCGCCACTAATTACCGTGACGGGTCTGATGGGCGTACTGTTTGCACCCTTTGGCGGCTTTGCCTTTAATCTCTCGGCCATTACGGCAGCGATTTGCATGGGTAAAGAGGCAGACCCTAACCCCGCAAGCCGTTACTGGGCGGCGGTGTGGGGCGGAGTATTTTATTTGATAACTGGTCTACTCGGCGCAACAGTCGTTGGGCTATTCGCCGCATTTCCGAAGGAATTGGTGCTCGCGATTGCAGGATTGGCGCTGCTTGGCACCATAGGTAACAGTCTAACCGCAGCGCTTGCGGATAACGACGAACATGAAGTGGTGGTAATTACGTTTCTCGTCACCGCATCTGGCGTGAGTGTATTGGGGATCGGCAGCGCCTTCTGGGGATTATTGCTCGGGTTTTTAATGCATTACTGGCACAAGCATCGCGCGTTAACCACAACTTAAACAGGCAAAAGCTTAGCTGTGGTTAGGTCTAAATAGCTTATATGGACACCTCTCCGATGCAAGCACCGGCAGGTCTCTTTCTGACAAAGTAGCCACACACATATATCCGGCTTCGTGAGCCCTGATGAACATCCGTACTCTCTGTCCTCATTAGTGCCATGGCTTTTAGCAGCCCAGCTATTTGTCAGGTTCACAGAGAGTCGGTTCTACCTGTCAGCACATCAACTCTTTGGACTGGAGCAAAATGGGGACACCCATAATTCTTGCCCATAATTCTTGGCAGGTTTCTCTCACCTTGTCTAGGCTTGAATGGAGCCTTTGAAAAGGAAAGGATGCCATGCCGAGGCCAAGATATGCTCAAGTCAGTCTTGAGGACACCCCCTTCTATCACTGCATCTCCCGCTGTGTACGTCGCGCCTTTCTATGTGGCGTTGATGATTATTCCGGCAAGAGTTATGAACATCGCCGTGATTGGGTTGAGTCGCGTCTATTGGAACTGGTGGCCGTCTTTTCCATTGACTTGTGTGCCTATGCAGTCATGTCCAATCATCTGCACTTGGTGCTCAGAGTTGACTTGAAAACCGCCACTGAATGGACATTGGAGCAGGTTTTACAGCGTTGGCACCTGCTTTACAGTGGAACCCTGTTATCCCAGCGTTTTCTGCGCGGTGAAACACTTTCTGATATTGAATATCTCACCCTGCAACAAACCACTGAAGTCTATCGCCAACGTTTGATGGATATCAGTTGGTTTATGCGGGCGCTCAATGAACCTATTGCCAGACAAGCCAATCGGGAAGACGGATGCAGCGGTCGCTTTTGGGAAGGCCGCTTCAAATCCCAGCCATTGTTGGATGATGCAGCGGTATTGGCCTGTATGGCTTATGTTGACTTGAACCCTATCCGCGCGGGAATAGCCAAAACCCCGGAAGACTCAGACTATACCAGTATTCAACGGCGGATACGGGCCGCGATGCAAGGCAAAAACACACCTGAGCTGTTACCCTTTGTCGGCAATGAACGGCTGAACATGCCACAAGGATTGCACTTTGAAGCCAAGGATTATCTGCAACTGGTCGATGATACCGGGCGTATTATCCGCCATGACAAGCGCGGCCAGATTACTGCTGGCACTACGACCATTTTGAATCGTTTAAACATCCCCGTCGGCAACTGGCTCAAGTTGACGACTGATTTTAGCCGTCTATTCAAGGGGCCGGTTGGTACACTGGAATCTCTTACAGACTACTGTATTCACCTGCAACGACGACGAAGGCAAGGGGCCGCTAATTGTCAGAAGTTGTTTAGCTAAATCCCCTTAGTCTTCTCCACCAACTGAGTCGAACTTTGTTCGATTTCAATAATGCCTGAAATTCGAATTTTGCACTCACTTCAATAGTCGAATGGCCTTCAAATGGCCTGAAACACTATTTCCTTTCAATAGAAACACAGTATTTTACAAGCTAGATCACTAGAGATTTTTCTCACCCAACACTTACAATCGGTTATTTACAATGGGTGTCTTAATTATTGCACACCCAACACTTACAATCGGTTATTTACAATGGGTGTCTTAATTATTGCATTAATTATTGCAGCTTAATTATTTGGCATTGGGCGCCTTAATTATTGTCGGCGCCTTAATTACTGTCATTATTTGTTATACGATGGGTGTCTTGATTATCATTGATTATCATCTTTCTATCGATTTCTTTATCACTTCCCTATCGACTCTCTTAATTGCTTTAAATCAATCACTTGCAGTAAGACATTTGAAATCAGCATCTAAATTTACTTGCTTTTCAAAGAGAAAAAATAGCAGACTTAAGTTCCACAAATTTCACCGGCATAAATTGCGCCCCTATCAATTTGAACTATACTCTTTATCTTAAATTAAAAGATAAAGATGTCCCTCGTGCTGATGATATAAACACGGGATAATAAACCATACTAAGCTAAGGATGAGCTTAGCTTTATCTGTTAATAGACAATTTTGAGAGGATTTATGAACAAAACAAGGATGTTAAGTAAGCTCATGTTGACGGTGTTGAGCATGAGCACATTAAGCCTTTTCAGCTTCTCAGGCTGGGCCGATGAATACTCGCCAACCGCAAACTGTACCGCAGATGCGTCATGGTTTGAAGGTAAATTCAACCCCAAGATCGCTGCCGATAATTTTGATGATTCCACCATATGTGACTTCCATCAATTCTCCTGGCGAAGCTTCATCTGGTTAACCGAACAAGCTGACGAAGGAAAACTCCGCTTTGAAACCTTCTATTCTGATACCGGGATCTATCCTGACAGTCAGCCTGGTAACCATTTGCTGGGAGGTGTCAACCAGGCGGGTTCAAATGGAATTTTAATCGACCAACATGGACGGGCGTTATATACCAGCATGATGATCAACGATATCTACCGTGACTTTGTCATAAAACACAAACTCTATACCCAAAGTGGGATGCAACAAGCTGATAATAAACTTAATTTCCCCAATGGCGCTATGTCACTCAAGGCCGCTTGGAAGATTGTCCAGCCCGGTGAAGACACCTCTGGTTTATATACCACCAAAGCCCCGATACAACTGCTGACCGTCGATAACGGTCAGGTGGTGATCCCTGAGAATGCACAACAGGAGATGACTCAAGTTGCCTTGGTGGGTTTCCATATTGCGGTATACGTCAATAAGCACCCCGAAGCCATCTGGGCCACATTCGAATTTAAAGACAATGCTCCCACCTTTGCCAAAGGGCAGTCACCCAACAAAATTGTTTCCGATAAGGACTATCTCTTTTATAAAGCCAACACCTTAGCCAAAGACTGTAATACCAACAACGCCGGCATGAATGCCATATTAAAGCTCGATACCAAGACCCAAACCATGGCTGCGGTAACTCAGACATGTCTGCAATACGCACAAGGAACGGTTGATAATCTGCCAAATCCAAAGAAGGCCAAAGAAAATGTTCAAGCCATTATCAGTCTCAATGATAACGTGCATCAATTAATGCCTAAAGATTCTATCTGGCGTAACTACCTTGAGATAGGTGCCGTCTGGTTCAGTAAAGAAGACCATCTTACCCCAGACTGGAGTCCGAACATGGATCCCGATGCCGAAACAAACTTACTGATTGGGTCTACGCGGCTATCAAATTCCACTATCGAAACCTTCACTCAAAATCAACGCTCAGCCAATGAATGTTTCTCCTGTCACAACACCACTGCGGTAACAGATACCCCGGAAAAAACAGCGCCTCTGGCAGGAAAAAATATCAATACCAGCCACATACTGTTAAAGAACTACCTCAACGGCCACTCAGTTAAAAGGAATTAATTATGACCGTCAGTTTACGCATTCACCCAACTATAGGCTTTGCCCGCGTCGGCAACAGTATGGACTACTACATCGAACCACAAACCATAGCTGCAATGCCGCAACCCGGACAAACACTCACAGGGGGACTCCCCATTAAAGCGGGCACAGACAACACCCCTATTAGCAGCTCAGACATTCGTGACAGCCAGGGGCGTCTCAAACGACAAGGAGCAAGGTTTAAAATTTATCAATATCCACATAAAAACAGCCCAAGTTATCCTGCGCCGCAAGCACAGGAGGTAACCATTGGCAGTGAAGTCGATGGTAAACGCGTCACAGATATCATCTGGACAGTGCATCTTGCCAATAAGAAAGCAAACTGCTGGGAAATGGATGAGAGCGCTAATTTAGGGATCATTCTCTATCAAGATGGCAAGACACCGCCCCTGCGCAATCCCAGTTTTAATCAAACGGACAACCCGGCCGATACTGTACGTCTGCAAAAATTAGTCATTGATGCCGGTCCTCGCACCATAAGTACGAATAAAAGACAGACGGCTCAATTCAACCCAAGCACCCAGGCCAGTTACTGGGACCAACACACAAATGCAGTTATCCCTCTACCGGACTATCCCCAATCTTACCCAGCAACGGCTGGCAATGATGATCCCAACACTCGTATCGACTATTTAGGAGAGATCCAAACCGAAACCAACGGACGTCTGGTGGTGCTTGGCGGCTTTGGTAAAGCCTGTGGCTTTGATCAACTGGGCAATGCCGATCCCAATGCAAAATTGGATATGGATGTCGATAATAACAACTGGCTCGATGATACCGCAGATGGCCCTGTCACCGCCGTATTGCTCTTTGATGATGGCAGTTATCAGACACTGGAAAACAGCGCCTGGGTTGTTAGCACAGATCCGGCATATGCGCCGCAAACACTCAATGTTGTTAGCCTGTGGGATGATATCTACACCACCTGGGTAGAAGCATTCAATCTCAACCCAGGCTTATATCAAAATAATGCCTACAACCCTGAGTATGTTCCCGACTTTGCCCAGGACATTCAGCCCATACTGAGGGCGGCCTCCATGCAAATGTGGAACACTAACCTGCCTGACAGTGCCATCAAAAGTCATCGGCAAATCGATAAACTCACTAAAAACAAACCTCAGTTTGACATCATGTCTTTTATGCGCAAACCCAGCGCAGATGAGAACAATCATCTTGAAGACGGCTCCCCGATGATGCCCCTCTCTCTGGGGGATGCCAATAAGAGCTTTCTCACCTTAAGTAACAGCCAATACTTCCTTATGCAACAATGGGCTAAGGGATTATGTTCCACCTCGGCTCCAAGCATGACAACCCCATTAAATGAGGGTGAAGCCCTGGATAGAGCCGTACTAATGAACTGTTTGGGTGGCCGTTTTAGCCCGGGTATCGATCTCACCTTTATCGTACGGGACACTAAGCTGTATAACGCTGACTGGCAAAACCCGAATATTGGCCCCTTTAGAATCAATCGCCAGCCATTAAATTATGCCGTCGCCACTAAAGGCAGCCCATTTCTGGGTGTCGGTTATGTTCCACTGCGCAGCCACCCCATACAACCGGGGGATTTATGTAAATTCATGGCCATTCCCTGGCATACGGATTATAACTCCTGTGCCACCCATACCCCCGCACCTAATCCGGGTGGAGTTATCACAGAAAGTAATATCTACGGCGGTAATATCAATACCAGTCTGTTTTGGTCCTGGCCTGCCCAAAGACCCGTTGCCGTTTACACCTATGAGGATGTAGCCAAACGCAATGATAACACCCTGCCATTACAGCGTTACTCGGTCAGGGGGCAAGGAACCAGTGCCAGTGGACAACAACTCACCTTCGATGCTCAGGGTAAATTAAACAACTCACCCGCTTCTAATGTCGGTCGATATCAGGATCGTCACGGGATCCTCAACAACTGGCAAAATATCGGTGTCGTGATCCAAGGGGCCGCCATCGATGGATACCCGGCGCACTTAGACCCTAACTATTACCTGGAAGTCCAAAGTGGTTTTAGCCAAGACGACAGCAACCTGGTTATGCCTTGGGACAATACGGTTACCGACCCTGTCTATCCACCAGAGAAGTAATCTCAAAATGCTCTGGCCTGCATCAACTGCAGTGCCAGAGCAGCACAATAGATAGATAAAACAGCCTATGAACAATTATTCAGCTTCAGCCACTGCTACTCAAGTTGCCATCATAGGTGGTGGTCCAGCCGGTTGCTGCTGCGCCATTCGCTTAATCCAACAGGGGATAGATGACATTGTCATCATTGAGTCTTCTGATTATCAGCAGTTTCGCATCGGTGAGAGTATTCCCCCGCAAACCAAACAGCTGTTTCATCAACTCAAGATCTGGTCAGCATTTGTCAAGCAGCAACACCAACCCTGCTATGGCAGTCGCTCATGGTGGGGAGATAATCGCAATGGCTTTAACGACAGTTTGCTCAGTCCCTATGGGCATGGCTGGCACCTTAATCGCCAAAAATTTAATCGTTTTTTAGCCGAGCAGGCTCAAAGTGCAGGTGTAACCTTGTTAACCCAATGCCAATTTAAAACTGGCAGGCTTGTCAATGATAAGTACCATCATTTAACGCTTGATAGACAGGGGGCTGAACATCAACTCAATGCCAAGTTCGTCGTTGATGCCAGCGGGGCACGCGCCAGCTTCGCCCAAACCCAGGGAAGTAAAAAACAATCAAACCATGCCCTGGTAAGCCTGGGACGCCGCTTTATCATCACAGATAAACACTATCCTTTGTCACAGCAAACACACCTTGAAGCTGTTGAAAATGGCTGGTGGTATGCCGCCCGTCTGCCAAATGACAGAGTACTGATAAGCTTAACGACGGATCCCCAAACAGCTAAAACACTCAAGCTTCATGAGACAAACAACTGGCTCGATATCCTGGTTAACTCTCCCAATACCAAGGCGCTGCTGCAGGGAGTCACTCCCGAAGATACCCAGCCTAAACGCTATCCAGCCTCCTCATTTTGTTTAAACCCTGCCACAGGCAAAAACTGGCTTGCCATTGGTGATGCTGCCTGTACATTCGATCCCATCACCTCAGGCGGGATCATCAAAGCCATGGCCGACGGTGTCACCTGTGCAGATATCATCGCGGGTATATTCAAAACATCAGGTCATGACACTCACCATGGTCTGATGCAATATCAGCAAATGCTCATCCAGCGCTACCAGCATTATCTGGCCATGCGCGCTCATTACTATCAGCAGGAAAAACGTTTTTTAAACAGCCCCTTTTGGCAAAAAATGCAGGCTATGAGCCCTCACAAGATTCAAAGCGAAATGGAACTGCAGGCCAATTTAACGTAAATAGCGACGGCGAATAGAAGATCACTTGTCGTTGTACTCGTGATTTCCAAAGAAACCCGATGCCGCAAGGCCATTCCTTGATATCCCTATCGTTAGACATTCGAAAATTTATTCATATTAGACACCGTGTCAGTGCGTCCAGGAAGGAGATACCCCGTGTCTGGTGTGGAATCACTGGCTGTGTTGCTGTATTAAGATCGGCTATTTAGCAAATATGCACAGGCCTTTACGTTAAATAGAACTAAATAAAACCGCCCCATAATTCTTGCACTCGCTCCTATAACCGAACGCCCCTTAAGGGCTTGAAAAACAAAGTTCTTTCAATGGAAACATCTGCCTTTCTGTAACACAGACATGACTAAAGCTTTTACTCAGCTAATTGTGGGTGTCCTTGTAGCCGGTAGGTGTCCTTGTAGCCGGTAGGTGTCCTTGTAGCCGGTACTCCCAATACCAAGGCGCTGCTGCAGGGAGTCACTCCCGAAGATACCCAGCCTAAACGCTATCCAGCCTCCTCATTTTGTTTAAACCCTGCCACAGGCAAAAACTGGCTTGCCATTGGTGATGCTGCCTGCACATTCGATCCCATCACCTCAGGCGGGATCATCAAAGCCATGGCCGACGGTGTCACCTGTGCAGATATCATCGCGGGTATATTCAAAACATCAGGTCATGACACTCACCATGGTCTGATGCAATATCAGCAAATGCTCACCCAGCGCTACCAGCATTATCTGGCCATGCGTGCTCATTACTATCAGCAGGAAAAACGTTTTTTAAACAGCCCCTTTTGGCAAAAAATGCAGGCTATGAGCCCTCACAAGATTCACAGCGAAATGGAACTGCAGGCCAATTTAACGTAAATAGCGACGGCGAATAGAAGATCACTTGTCGTTGTACTCGTGATTTCCAAAGAAACCCGATGCCGCAAGGCCATTCCTTGATATCCCTATCGTTAGACATTCGAAAATTTATTCATATTAGACACTGTGTCAGTGCGTCCTGGAAGGAGATACCCGGTGTCCGGTGTGGAATCACTGGCTGTGTTGCAGCATAAGCATCTGTTAGTTCGCAAATATGCACAGGCCTTTACGTTAAATAGAACTAAATAAAACCGCCCCGTAATTCTTGCACTCACTTCTATAACCGAACATCCCTCAACGGCTTGAAAAACAAAGTTCTTTCAATGGAAACATCTGCCTTTCTGTAACACAGACATGACTAAAGCTTTTACTCAGCTAATTGTGGGTGTCCTTGTTGCCGTTCTAGCGATTTCTTGAGGCTGGGAAACCAAAGAAAGTGGCGATTATTGCCTGCGTTCGCAAGATGGTGGTCATCCTAAACTCTATGCTTCGAGATGGCATCATGTGGGACCAAAACACCGCCCAAAATAAAGGATTGACGCCATAGTCGTTTGTTAGGCTTATGCCCAACGTATGTTCATGAACCTATTTAATTCGTCGACGCTCTCTCTGTACGCATAGATGGGAATTTCTCCAAGCCCAATAGCTTTTGCAACAGCATAGCGATGATGCCCGCCTTGGAAAATGACTTCACTATTTTCAACAGGCTTTATGACTGGTGGCGTGATTGGTTTACCCTCAGATAAATATACAATCATTTTTGCCAACTTAGATTGACTGCCAACTTTCCAAAGTTCATCTCCATCTCTACGACTAAAATGGCACAAATATCTATCAAACTCTTTTAGAGGCATATGCCCTAAAACTAGTCCATTTGGGTAAAATTCATCAAATTCAGACTTACTTAAACCGTCAAAGCAATATCGCTGAGATTCAGGGCGATAATCCCAATTAATTGTTATTGTTGGCCATTCGTTCGGTTGTTTGCCGTAGAGCTTTTCCGATTTGGTATGCAATTCTTCACGTTCCGCCATCGAGCGCTTGTAATCTTCTGCACTCTCATACCCGAAGACTTGAGCTAATTCATCGTTCATTATTGAGACATTTCCTCTGATAAGCCTAACGCCACCAGCAGGGGCAGACAAAGCGCGTAGCGGTTTGGCTGTCCCTCTGACTGGATTTGTTATGATTCGCACTGCTTACAAATGTGATTGATTTTAGCTCTTGTCTTTTTCCATATTTGTGAGTCCCATTCATCACTTTTTAGTAACTCAACATAATCAACAAGATCTTTTTTTAAGCACTCCATAAACTTTGTTGCGTTTATGACTTTTTGTTCGGTATTTACAAGAGACGAAGCCTTTCGATTAATTTTCCAGCCTCCCGTAGTCTCTGCTTGATGTAACAACCCGCATCTAATATGTTTGTAAAAAGCTTGATGATTACCTCTAAGTTCTTCAAAATGTTCAGAACGGTCAAAAAAGTAAGCAAAGGCAAGAGCACTTCTGCTATTGGAGTTTGGCCAACCTTGCCTAAATGATTCTAACGATTCAATCATCAAGCAGGATACTGACATCATGCTAAATCCATGTTTAATTTCTTTATCAGAGAACGGCGTAATATATCGCTCGGTAAACCTCTCCAAAATAAAATTAGCTATTGCATCTTTGTCACTTCGCGCAACCATTGCTTTGTATTCAGCAACGGTTGTATTTGAACTTAATTTTGTATCTTCAGACACAGCACCTTCCTAGAGTCATAACAGCTGTATAGTGCGCATGCGCGTTTTAGTCATCGGAGGAGTGTAAACGCGCATCGCTATCTCTTTGTATTAGTTAAATATAACAGAGTTTAGCCCGAATATCCCTTGCAGCAAAACGCGCATGCGCGGTTTCCAAACCTATTATCTACCAAAATGGTTTTATATCTTTATGAATTTTAAGTTATTTTTTGTGATGCTGCAGAAATAACGCGCAAAATTATCTCCAAATTTCTGGGCATTTTGTCAAAACCTCAACAATACTGTATAAAAAAACAGTTTCCAGGTGCTCGCAATGACCAGTCCAAGTCCTTTTTTAACTTCTGTTCGGGAAACCATGCGGATGCGCGGTTATAGTGTTAAGACTGAGAAAGCCTATCTCTATTGGATCAAGGCTTTTATTCTATTTCACGATAAACGCCACCCAGAGACTATGGGAACGAACGAAGTTGGCCAGTTTTTGAGTTACATTGCCAACCAACGTAATGTGGCAATCAATACCCAAAAGATGGCGTTGAATGCATTAGTTTACTTATATCACAAGTACTTGCATCAAGAACTTGGCAACTTAGGTTTTCGTTATGCCAGTAAGCAACGACAACTCCCAACAGTATTGCACCCGGATGAAATCAAGCTCATCCTTCAGCAGTTGTGCGGGCGTGACAGGTTGATCATTGAATTACTCTATGGCAGTGGACTCAGAGTATCTGAATGCCTTAGGTTACGGATCCAGGATATTGATCTCGTTCAATTGGCCTTAACCATACGGGACGGTAAAGGACGTAAAGACAGGCAGACGATATTAAGCCAACGCTGTGCATTTCAATTACCTGTGTTTATGGAACAAGCTCATACTTTACAGTCGCGTGATAACGAAAGAGGAATTGGCCCATCTTTACCCTATGCTCTGGAGCGTAAGTATCCCTCTGCATATAGACGTCCGGGATGGATGTTTGTTTTCCCCTCAACGGCCATTAGCCAACACCCTTACACACAGACTATGTGTAGACACCATTTACATCAAAGCGTCATTCGGAAAGCCCTCAGCGCCGCAGTAATCAAGTCAGGTATTGCGAAAAGGGTCACATGCCATACCTTCAGGCATTCCTTCGCGACTCATCTGTGCAGGCTGGCCGAGACATCAGAAGCGTCCAAGAGCTGTTGGGGCACAATGATCTGAAAACAACCCAAATATACACACATGTGCTTGGCCAGCACTATGCCGGAACCGTAAGCCCTTTAGATCAACTGATTTGAAGCGCCAAGTTAATCATAGCTACTATCTTTATTCGATGAGCAAGCGTCCTACAAAAGCTGATTAACCCTCATAGCTACCGCACGGGCGCGAATGTTGTTCGTCCCTGAATTCCGCTGAAAACGGAAAAATACCACTGCCACCGACTTTGAGCTTAAGGAAGCGCTAAAGATAAGCACTTGAATTAGTTACACAATACCCAGTCCCGTTTGTTAAGACAATTAGCCAAAGGTCAAGTTTTTGACAAAAACCATAAAAGCCTGTCTTGGTTATTTTTTTGCAAAATAATTGGCTGAGTTTTGATAGTTTTCCAACAAAAAGCGCCGCTTGCCTGTAAGTAAGACTGAGGCAAGCGGCGCAAGTTATTGGGCTATTTTCCCCTGAGCTATTTCATCCTAGCCATGTCACAGGGCTATTTCACCTGAGGCACCCGCACAGGATCGGCGGGCTGTGGCAGCTTCACCGGCGCAGCAGATTTCAGCTCATCCAAGGCTATGGCGATGGCCTTTTCCAGCTGAGGATCTATGCCTTTGGCTGTGTCTTTGGTCCACTGCTCGACTTCCACATCCGGGGCCACACCTTCGTTCTCGACCCGCCACTGGCCGTCGATACTGAAGAAACCGCTGCGCGGCGCCGTGATATGGCCGCCATCCATCAGGGAAGGCACACCCCAGATGCCAACCAGGCCACCCCAGGTGCGTTTACCCACCAGCTTGCCCACTTGGTAATAGCGGAACATATAAGGGAGCATGTCGCCGCCCGAGCCGGAGACTTCGTTGATCAACATTACCTTGGGCCCCCAGATACCGCTGCCCGGGCTGGTCATGGGGTGATCACCGGCCATCTGGTTATTGAAGTAGCCGTTACGCTCGCGGCGCAGCACATCTATGATGTACTCGGCAATGTAACCGCCGTGGTTGAAGCGCTCATCTATGATCACCCCCTGGCGCTGATTCTGGGCGAAGAAGTAGCGGTTGAAGTAACTGAAACCGTTCTCACCCGTGTCCGGAACCCAAACATAAGCCAGTTTGCCACCGGAAGCTTCATCCACCCGCTTGCGGTTATCCTCGACCCAGGCGTTACGTCTCAATGCCTGTTCGCTGGCCGTTGGCACCACAGTCACCTCAAAGGCTTTTTTGTCGCTGCCATCCGGGCTGATGCTGAGACGGGTTTGTTTACCGAGAGTCCCCTGGAAGGCCTGATAGAAGTTGGCCTTGTTATCCAGCGGTTTGCCGTTGACTGCCAGCAGATACTGGCCCGCCTTGACCTGGGGATAGAGAGCCAGCGGCGCACTGCCTTGGTCCGCCGGATACCAGTTTTCGCCGCGATAGATGCGGCTGAAGCGGTAACCCTTGTCGGTCGCCTCAATATCGGCGCCGAGCAGACCGGTGCGGTTGTCGGCAATTTCCGGCAGATCGCCATCATTGGTAAAGGAGTGGCCCACAGAGGTTTCGGCGCCCATGTTATCGAGCAGATAGGTCATGTCAGCGCCGTGGCGCACATGGGCGACCAGTGGCTGGAACTCCTTGTATACCGCGTCCCAATCGGCGCCGTGCAGATTACTGACATAGAAGTAATCGCGCTGGAAACGCCAGGCTTCGCGGAAGATTTGCTGCCACTCTGCCTTGGGATCGATACGGGCCGTCAGCTTGACGTTAAGGGTCTTGGCATCGTCCCCCATCGGCGCGGCGCCGGCAAATTGCTGCCAGTTGTCGCCGATTTTCACCAGCAGGCTCTCGCCGTCGTGGCTCAGATGATACTCATCGACATCACCGGCCAGGGTATCGGCCTTACGTTCCTCAGTGCTGTACTTGCGAAGCTCTGTGGTTTCATCCAAATCCTGCATATAGAACAGCTCACCTGGCTTACCGGCGCTCAGGCTGTGGATTTTACCGCTTTCACCCAGAGGCAGCACCCGCTGCGCTATACCGTTGAGATCGATTCGCACCGCAGGCGGCGCATCTGAGCCTTTGGCTTCCTCTTCAGTACCGCTGCCCTCTTCCTCGTCGCTTCTTGGCAGCATGGGCGCCTCGGTGCGGGTATTGAGCAGCATGGTATAGAGGCCGTAAGTCGGGGTGAAGGCAACCGAGGTCATATCCAACCAGGCGGCGTGAGGGCCATAGTCGGTACTGGCGGCAAAATAGAGCTTGTCGCCGGCGCTGTCCCACACTGGGTAACGCACATCGGCCATGCCCTGGGTAATTCTGTTACTCTGATTATTGCGGGTATCGAACAGGTAGAGACTGCGGAAAAAGCTGTCATCCTGCTTGCTGTAAGCCAGATAACGGCTGTCAGGCGACCAGCTGGGGGCCATTTCCCAGTCGGGGTTCACTACCGGCTGGCTGTCGATAACCTGCGCCTTACCCTTGGACAAGTCTGCCAGCCAGAGTTGCTGGCGCTGATCGCTGAACACCAGCTGTTTATCATCGGGCGACCAGATAAGCCCGCTATAGAAGCCTTTTTCGGCCAGTTTGATCTCTTGCTGCGGCTTGCCGAGTTGATCGGCTATCACCAGGCGATATTCGCCGCTCTTGTCGGAGAACCAGGCCAACTGTTTGCCGCCGTTGGACCAGGCGGCGCCTACTTCGCGGCTGTCTGAGCTTTCAGTAAGATTACGGGCATCGCCGTGCTCCACGGGCACGGTAAATACATCGCCGCGGGCCACAAACAAGGCGCGCTTACCGGTAGGCGAAATGGCCGCCGACTCTATCTGCTTTTCGACCTCTTCAAAGCGTGGCCGCACCCAGGGGAAATCGGCATGCAGGCTGATGGCCAGTGCCTCACCCTTGTCGTTGGAATTGGTATTAGCCAGCGACTTTTTCACCAGCTCACCGCGGTATTCGTATACCAGAGTGTCGTTATCCAGGGTAAAGCCTTTGACATCGGCATCCTGGTAATAGGTCACCTGCTCCGGCTCGCCGCCTTTGGCCGCTACCCGAAAGATATTGGTGACCTGGGAGCGGTTGGAGAGGAAATAGATATAGTCGCCGTGCCACTGGGGCTCGAGATCCTGGGTGTTGTCCCAGGGCAGATCTTTTTCCTCCAGGCTATCGAGCGAAATCAACCTGAGCGGCTGATTCTGGCCGCCGCGGTAGTTACGCCAGCCCGGATCCCAAAGACCGGCGCGGCGGTAAACCAGCTGCTTGCCATCGGCAGAGAAACTGCCGTCAAAGGCGCGGTTCATGGGTAAAGGCTTGGGATTGCCGCCCTCGATGGACAGGGTAAACAGCTGCTGCCAGCCCCTCGGGGCATTGGCCCTGCCGGAGCGCAGCAATACCGACTTGCTGTCCGGGCTCCAGCCCACCAGCTGATCCACATCCGGGTGGAAGGTCAGGCGTTTGGGCTCGCCACCGGCAATCGGCAGCAGGTAGATATCCTGATTGCCCTCATAGTCGCCGGTAAAGGCCACCCATTTGCCGTCCGGCGACAGCTTGGGTTGCATCTCCTGCCCCTGGAAACTGGTGAGGCGCACCGCCTCGCCGCCCTTGAGCGACACTTTCCAGATATCCTTGGCGTAGGCAAACACCAGAGTATCACCGCGAAGATCCGGCTCCCGCAGGAGTTTGGCCTCGGCAGCCAGCAAATTGGGGCTGCCTAGCGCAAGGGCCGTCAGCCAAAAGAGTTTATTGAGCTTCATTCCTGTTCCTTGTATTTGAATACCAGCAAACCTGTGGGGATCCCCCGCCAAAACCGCAACTTAACCAGCGCCATAGCAGAGCTACCCCTGTAACATAACCAGTGGTAAAAAAATACGCAAAAAAGGTTTTGTTTCAACTCATTGCAATACGCCATTCCGGGCGATTGAGACAAAAACGCCCGGCCTTAAGCAGACCTTAATCTGAGCCGGCCAGAATAATTCCTATCCACCAACCGGGCCATGAGTTCTACGCCCACTTTTTCAGGCTTTTTATTTCGCAGATCTCAGCTGCGACTCTGTCTCAACTCGCACTATGTCACAGGAATCACAATGCCCATTGCAAGCCACCCGCTGAGTTTTCAACACTGGTTCAAACATCATCTGCTGTTGCCGTTATCGGTAGGGCTTGGCCTGCTTATCTTGCTGCACATCACTAATGCCGACCTGCTGCTGGCACAGTGGATGTTGGCATTTGAGGGCACCAACACGGCCTGGCCCTGGCGCCATGCCTTTGTCGCAGACAAACTGCTGCACACAGGAGGACGGGATCTGGTGGTGCTGGCGGCAGTTGTGTTGCTGTCGACCCTGGTATTGAGCAGTTTCAAAGCCTCAATGAAGCGCTGGCGCCGGCCCTTGCTGATGCTGTTTATAAGCGCCCTGGCAACCGTGCTTTTGGTGCGTATCGGCAAGAGCATGACCAATGTTGCCTGCCCCTGGGATCTCAGTTTATTTGGTGGCCAGCAGCCTTATCTGCCCTTCCCCATGAGCCTGAGTGTTGACACTGAATTGGGCCAGTGTTTCCCCGGCGGCCACTCCAGCGGCGCCTTTGCCTGGGTGGGACTTTATTATCTGGCGTTGGTCTTGAAGCCGGAATGGCGCTTTAAGTTACTCGGCGCGGTATTGCTGATAGGCGCTGTGTTCAGTCTGTGTCAGGAGTTTCGCGGCGCCCACTTTTTATCCCACGATATCGCCAGCGCCCTTATCGGTTGGATCATGGCGACCTTGAGCTACGGCCTGGCTTATCGCCCTTGGCGAGCGGCAGGATACGCCGGGGTTCCGGCGCAGACACAGGCACAGATATAGGCACAGACAGAAGTGACCCACTAAAATACAGAGCCTGATCTATCGCCAATAAATCAGGCCCTGTTTCCAAAGGCTATTTCACTGAGCTTTTGAATTACGCCTTCTTTACCAGGCTTGAGATCAAGGCCCTGAGCGCCGCCGGTTTAATCATCTTGGCCATATAGTGGTAACCGCGGCGCTCGACATCCTCCACCAGATCCTTACGGGTGTTGGCGGTGATCAAAATGCCGGGCAGATGTTGCCCATACAGCGCCCTGAGCTCATCCATGGCATCGACGCCGTTTTGCCCCTTATCCAGATGATAATCCGCCAGCATGATATCCGGCGCCACCCCTTTGAGCCCCAGCTTGATCCTGGCATCACTCAGATCCCGGGCGCAGATCACCTCGCACTGCCAGCGGCTCAACAGGCTTTCGAGCCCGGCGAGGATAGCCTCTTCGTTGTCGATACACAGCACCTTGACCCCGGCGAGCGGTTGCAACACAGAAGAGATGGCCTTGGGCTGCGGCACGCTGACAGTGGCCCCCAGCGGCACCCGAATGGCAAATACAGAGCCCTTGCCCTGCACCGAAGAGACGCGGATATCATGCTCCAGCACTTTGCTTATTCTGTCGGCTATCGCCAGCCCAAGCCCCAGGCCGTTGACACTGTTTGAATGGGGGTTATCCAGGCGCTTGAACTCGTGAAATATCTCCCTAAGCTGCCCGGCTTCGATGCCGCAACCGGTATCCAGCACCTGCACCTCAAGCTCACTGCCGCGGCGGCGACAGCCCATCAGCACCCGTCCACCCTTGGCATAGCGATAGGCGTTGGTGAGAAAGTTCTGCAGCACCCGCCGCAGCAGTGACGGGTCTGAATTGACCGTCAGGCTGCAGGGCATCATGGCAAAGCGGATCTGGCAGTCTTTGGCCATGGCCTCAAACTCCACCGCCAGGGCGTTGAGCACTTCGGAGATGGCAAAGTCGCGCCGTTTTACCTCCACCATGCCGGAATCCAGCTTGGAGATATCCAAAAGATCGGTCAGCAGTTCACCGGCGGTTTTCAGTGAGCTGTTGACATGGGAGAGGGTCAGTCGCCCTTCCCTGTCCAGCCCGGGATACTGACTCAAAGAGGCGGTAAACAACCTGGCCGCATTGAGCGGCTGCATTAAGTCATGCCCCACCGCCGCCAGGAAACGGCTCTTGGAAGCGTTGGCCATCTCCTCCTGGGCCTTGGCTTCGAGCAGCTTGCTATTGAGCAGCGCCAGCTCATAGGTGCGCTCCTTGACTCTGGCCTCCAGGGTCTCGTTAACCTGCTCCAGCGCCTGTTGCTGCTCACGATATTGGGTAATGTCGGTAAAGGTCATCACAAAACCGCCGTCCGGCATGGGATTGCCTTGAATTTTGATCACCTTGCCATCGCGCCTGCGCCGCTCTGAGCTGTGGGCGGTGCCGTTACGCATATGCTGTACCCGGCGCTCGACATGCTCATTCACATCCCCCGGGCCGCAGTAGCCACGGGAGGCATTGAAACGTATCACCTCGCTGATGGGCATGCCCGGTTGCAGGAAATCCTCCGGATAGTCGTAAAGCTCTACATAGCGGTAGTTCCAGGCCACCAGGTTGAGATCTTTGTCCACCACGCTCATACCCTCGTAGGCGTGTTCTATGGCGGCGCGCAGCATGTCCTGACTGAGAATAATCTTCGATGAAGCCTCATCCACCAGGCTGAAGACTTCATCGAGGGCCAGATCCCGCCCCTGCAACACTGAGTCCATCACCAAAGAAGCGCTGGAAGCCCCCAGCACCCCGGCCAGCATGTGCTCGGTATGGGCAATAAGCTCGGGCGATGCGGTCTTGTGCCAGCTGTCGCTGCGCACCGCATCGGCAGAAAAGCGCGAGAAACTCTCATAGGCCCGGGTCGGGCTGACAAAGCGGCTGGCCAGGATAAGCAAGTCCTGCTGGCTGATGGGGCCTGTCTTGCGATTACCTGTGTTTTTGAGTTCACCCGGGGTGACAAAGGCGCTGGCCTGAATACGCTCCACCAAGCCGGCGCGCAGCCAGATAGAGCCGCCGATATAGCCAATCAGGTTGGCGCCGAGTGCCAACAGGGTATCGTTGACATTGGGCTTAAGCGCCTTTAACAGTTCAAATTGACCTACCAGCACGCCTTCCCAAGCGCCAGAGCCCTTGAGCAGCAAAAAGCCCCACAGGCCGAAGCCCGCCGCCATGCCGAGAAACACCCCGGCGCGATTGCCATGTTTCCAGTAGAGCCCGCCCACCAAGGCCGGTGCCAACTGGGCAAAGGCGCCGAAAGACAGCATGCCCAGGTTGGACAGAGAATCACTGCTCTCAAAGCTCAGGTAACTGAAATACCCGAAAGCCAGGATAAGCGCGATGGAAAGACGTCTGGCATAGAGCAGTTGCTGGGAAAACTGGCTAAAGTTCTTGCGACGGATCTGCCCGGTACGCAAGAGTACCGGCACCAGCCACTCGTTGCTTATCATCACACTGATGGTCACCACAGCCACTATCACCATGCCAGTGGCGGCCGAGAGGGTTCCCAGCAGCGCCACTATCGCCAGCCAAGGTGCGTCCAGCGCCAGCGGCAGATTGATCACATAGGTATCGGCAGAGACACTGTCGCCGAGCAGCACCTTACCCGCCAGTGCCAGCGGCCCTACAAACAGGCCGAACAGACCGATATAGAGGGGGAACAACCAGCGCGCCTTGGACAGAGTCTGCTCGCCTTCTGCCTCGACCACCATTACGTGGAACTGGCGCGGCATACAGAGAAAAGCCGCCATACCGACTATCAGCTCGGGCATCAGCGCTTCGAGCCTTAGATTGGGATTGACTATTACCCCCTTGGCGCTGGCCTGGCTCCAGAGGTCGCCAAAGCCGCCGAATACCCCGAAGACCACTATGCCGCCCACCAACACAAAGGCGGCCAGTTTCACCAAGGATTCAAAGGCGATAGCCAGCATCATCCCCGGGTTATGCTCAGTGGCATCCAGTTTGCGGGTGCCGAAGAGGATGGCAAAGATGGCCAGCAGCACGGCGATGATAAGCGCGACTTTGGCGCCATCGAGCGGATCATCCGGGCTTTGGAACAGGCTTAGGCTGAATACCATGGCTTTCAGCTGCAGCGCGATATAGGGCATGATGCCGAACAGGGCAATGAGAGTGATGATCACCGCCAGCGGCTGCGACTTGCCGTAGCGGGCGGCTATAAAGTCGGCCACCGAGGTGATATTTTGCGCCTTGGACACCACCACCATTTTGCGCAGCATGCCAAAGCCCAGGGTAAAAATGATGATGGGGCCGATAAAGATATGCAGATAGGACCAAAAATCATTGGCCGACTGGCCAACCGTACCGAGAAAACTCCAGGAGGAGCAATACACCGCCAGGCTGAGGGCGTAGATCCATTTCTGCAACCTGCGGGTGACACCACTGAACCAACGCTCCGCGCCCCAGGCAAGCAGAAACAGCAAACAGACATAACAGACGGCGATCACCGCCACAAAAAGGGTCAGATTCATAGGGTTCTCTTTATTGTCGCCGTATCCGTCGGCGACTGTTGTTATCCCGGCTAGATTACACCAGCCAATGGCTTTGATGAACCGCTGCCTTGGTATGCGTTCATGTTCCCTTACTTTGCAGAGGCAGAAACCCGGCGTTTTCAGGCGGCTTTCAATGCCCTGAAAAGCTAAGGAAGGTGCGAACAAGTCCCATGCGTGCTCTGCGTCGGCTTACGGGCATGGATGCAAGGCGTGGTTCGCAGCAAATGGCCTTAGTCCTTTGTAAGAAGCACAACACAGCAGGCAGGCCTGTAAGCCACGCCCTTCGGGGCTTACACAGCAACCGGCTCTCTGCGTTATCCGACTTCGACAGGCCCCGGCATGCCTTCAGTCAGATGCCTTGAACGCCAATTGCTGTGTAAGCCAGAGTGCCGCGAGGACTTATTCACACCTTCCCTAAAAAACGGCGCCGGCTCAAGCACTTCAAGCTGTTCGTTTTAAACGCAATAACCGGTTAATAAATAACATTTTTTCAGAACTAGACCAATGTCTAATAGAGACGGCACCGGCAAGCATCCCATACTTTGGCTCACGCATGACAAAAACAAAGGGAAGCCAAATGAGCACTCAGTCTCTTTATAAAGTGCCCGCAGCAATTGCGGCCAATGCACTGGTAAATGATGAAAAATATAAGAAAATGTACCAGGAGTCCGTGGTTAACCCCGAAGGTTTCTGGCGTGAACATGGAAAACGTATCGACTGGATCAAGCCCTATACCAAGGTCAAGAAAACCTCATTTGACGATCACAACCTGTCCATCAACTGGTTCTACGACGGCACACTGAACGCCTCGGCCAACTGCCTCGACCGCCACCTGGAGAAACTGGGCGACCAGACCGCCATCATCTGGGAAGGCGATGATGCCAAAGATCAACGCACCCTGAGCTACAGCCAGCTGCACACAGAAGTGTGCAAATTTGCCAACGCCCTCAAAAGCCAGGGCGTGCGCCGCGGTGACGTGGTCACCATGTATATGCCCATGGTGCCGGAAGCCGCCATCGCCATGCTGGCCTGTGCCCGCATCGGCGCCGTGCATTCCGTGGTATTCGGTGGTTTTTCCCCGGATTCCATCGCTTCACGTATCATAGATGGCCGCTCCAAGGTGATTTTGACCGCAGACGAAGGTCTGCGTGGTGGCCGGGCCATCCCACTCAAGCGCAATATCGACGAGGCGCTGGCCCATCCGGATGTCACCACGGTTGAGAAGGTGATAGTGCTCAAACGCACCGGCAATGGTATCAACTGGGTCGATGGTCGTGATGTCTGGTGGGAATCGCTGACCGAAACCGCTTCCGAGCATTGCGAAGTGGAAGAGATGGGCGCCGAGGATCCATTGTTCCTGCTCTACACCTCAGGCTCTACCGGTAACCCCAAGGGTGTACTGCACACCACGGGCGGCTACATGGTGTACGCCTCCATGACCCACGAATATGTGTTCGACTACAAGCAGGGCGAAGTCTACTGGTGCACCGCAGATGTGGGCTGGATCACCGGCCACAGCTATATGATTTACGGCCCGCTGGCCAATGGCGCCACAGTGCTTATTCACGAAGGTGTGCCCAACTACCCAAGCCCTGCCCGCCTGGGCGAGATGATTGACCGCCATCAGGTCAACATACTCTACACGGCCCCCACGCTTATCCGTGCCCTGATGGCCGAAGGCAAGGAGCAGTTTGACCAGTTTGACGGCAGCTCGCTGCGGATCATGGGCTCTGTGGGCGAACCCATCAACCCTGAGGCCTGGCGCTGGTATCACGAGGTCATAGGTCATGAGCATTGCCCGATTGTCGATACCTGGTGGCAAACCGAAACCGGCGGCATTCTAATCAGTCCGCTGCCCGGTGCCACGGACACCAAGCCTGGCTCGGCCACCCGTCCCTTCTTCGGGGTGCAACCTGCGCTGGTAGACAACATGGGCAATATTCTGGAAGGCGCTACCGAGGGCAACCTGGTGATGCTGGATTCCTGGCCGGGACAGATGCGCACGGTTTACGGTGATCATGAGCGCTTTGCCCTGACCTACTTCAAAACCTTCCGCGGCATGTATTTCACCGGTGACGGTGCCCGCCGTGATGAAGATGGCTACTACTGGATCACAGGTCGGGTCGATGACGTGATTAACGTCTCTGGTCACCGGTTAGGTACCGCCGAGATTGAAAGCGCACTGGTGGCGCACGATCTGGTGGCCGAGGCTGCGGTTGTGGGTTACCCCCATGACATCAAGGGCCAGGGGATCTACGCCTATGTCACGCTGACCAAGGGCATAGAAGCCACCGAAGAGCTGAGACAACAGCTGAGACAATGGGTGCGCAAAGAGATTGGCGCCCTGGCGACCCCGGATCTTATCCAATTCGCCGGCGGCCTGCCCAAGACCCGCTCCGGCAAGATCATGCGCCGCTTCCTGCGCAAGATTGCCGCCAACGAGATAACCAACCTTGGAGATGCATCAACTCTGGCCGACCCAGCCGTGATTGATACTCTGATTGAGTCGCGACTCAACCGTACAGAGTAAAAGCTTACTTCCTCCTATTGCCCCTCCTGGAGGGGCATTTTTTTTACTTTCAGCTTGCCTCAGAATCGGCTTAAACGGGTTACCTATGTAAGCCGCTCATACATTTCAAGTACCTCCTCCAGTTGACCCCGAAGCATTAACATGTGAAGAATGACTCCTCACATGTTATCAATGGCATGAATAGCGAATTAGTGTTTGGTAAGCTCAGCGCAACGATAACCAACATAATGGGCCATTGCCTGCTTCTGGCGTTGATGAACCTCTATGACCGGAGTTTGCAATGAAGGGGAACCATGTCATTCATTACAGCCCCTAAACCTTTGAGGCAGATTTCACAATTGCCTGATATTTAGGTAGCCACCGAATAAAGCAAGCCACCCTGAGGTGGCTTGGCTAAGAGTATAAATAGGGAGTCACAAGTAGGGAGTCACAGCTCCCGGTCGCAACAAGGGTTAGAGCACGTATTTGGCCGAGAAGGTGACCCGGTTAAGCTCACCATCTGTGCCATTTTCCCGCTCGTTCTTGGCATACATATACTCTACCCCAAAGGTCAGTGCCTTCACCGGCGAGTAAAGCAGGTTGATATAACCTGAATAGGATTCCTTATTGGCGCTGCCTCCGGTCAGAGACACATCGTTATCGGCGCTGAAAGCGGACAAGGTAAGGCTTGAACGCCACTGTTCGCTCCACCAATGACGATAAGACACAAAGCCTGAGTAGGATTCTATCGCCTGCAGGTCGTTGTTGTTGTCCAGTACCGCGCCATTGGCAAAGTTCAGCGCCACATAGCGGCCCAAGCCTTCGCCATAGGTGGCGGTGAAACGGATATCATCACGGCCCACAGGAATGATCCCGGCCACGCTGGCGCCATAGCCGAGCTCAGTGCTGTCTATATCCTGATTGGCAATACGGGTCTCCAGTTCGAGCTGCCTCAGCATCCCCATCACAGAGAAACTGGCGCCGCCTGAGGTCTTGAAGTTATAACGGGCGATAAGATCCGGCATCACCCCATTGCCACTGGTGATCCGGCTGCCACCGCCATAGGGAGTAATGGTAGTTTCCGGGTTTTCAATGGCGATTTGAAAGCCACCATTGCTGTATCTCAGCTGCGCCTGACGGGCAAAGGGAGTCCCTTCGGTAGCACCGACAAAATCAAGGTTTTCCGGCAGTGCCCCCGGGTTCATAAAAGTGGTCCAGGTCTGGCCTATGGTCCAGTTGTCATAGCTGATAAAGGCGTGACGAATGCGCGGTGAATAGCTGTTGGATACCCGCTCATCACCATCGGTATGAGTCATGAAGTCCAGCTCAATAAAGCCGGTGAGAGTGTGGCCGTCGAGATCTGTTACCGTCTTGAAGTTAAAACGGGTTTCCCGCGCCTGGAAGTCGGTCACCTGATTGCCGTTGCCATCTACCCCATAGATGGCGCCGGGCACATAGAACTGGCGTGAGACGTTGTTGGAGTCGGGCGCGCCATTACTGTAATCGCTGAACATGATATCGGCCTTGAGATAGCCGCCAAACTGCACGTCAGTCTTTTCCAATACCGATGCCTGAGCCGTCCCCAAACCACCCAGAGCCAGAAGGGTTGCAGCGCATACCCCGGTGAGTCTTGCTTGTTTCATCTTGGATTGTCTCCTTGTTGTTATGCCAACCCATCCGGCAAAAAACACAACTGCCAAGACAGATTGAGAAAGCAAGAAGCACTATCCGATGTTTAACAGAATTGAAACATTGGCAATAGGTCTATGAGACAAAAGTAGAAAAGTATTGGCTAAATTAGCTTGGATATTGCGAATCGACTGAAGCTGGATATTGGCGAGCTTGGCGTTTTCAAGCGGAGTTCTGGATGGTGGGTCGTGAAGGATTCGAACCTTCGACCAATTGGTTAAAAGCCAACTGCTC